>JBBSHA010000079.1:0-8504 GCA_038253595.1 Candidatus Dormibacterales bacterium | reverse complement strand
TGGCCCGCGCCCTGGCCCGCACCCTGGCCCGCTCCCTGGCCCGCGCCCTGGCCCGCACCCTGGCCCGCGCCCTGGCCCGCGCCCTGGCCCGCGCCCTGGCCCTGGCCCGCTCCCTGGGCCGGGCCCGCACCCTGGGCCGGGCCCGCACCCTGGCCAGGAGCCGGCGGGCCGGCCGCGCCGGCCAGCTTCTCCTTGGCCGCCTGGAGCCCGTTCGCCGCCTGGTTGGTGTCACCCTCGAACTGGTCCTCGGCGGCCACCGACCCCTCGTCCCGGGCCGCCTCCTGAAGTGCCTGCTGGGCGCCCGGGACGTCACCCTTGCGAAGCCCTTCAGCGGCTCTCCCGAGCGAGTCCGCGAGCTTGGGATCGCCCCCCCGGGCAGCCGCCCCGGCCTGATCCAGGGAGGCGGCCAGGGAGTCCCGCTGGGCGGGGCTGGCCGCCGGCAGCGACTGCGCCAGCCGGTCCAGTTCGGTCGCCGCGGCCCGGTTGTCCTGGGCGGCCAGCGCGGCGCCGGCCGGGGCCGCCAGCGGGTCCTGCTGGAGCTGCCGGCCGGCTGCCGCCGCGGCCTCCTGGCGAGGTCCCTGGGTCGGGTCCCGGAGCGCCTTGAGGCTGGCCTGGGCCTGGCTGAGGGCGCCCACCGCGGACTGCGGGTCGGGCGCCCGGCGCACCGCCGCGGCGCTCCTCCGGAGCTCCCCGGCCAGAGCCTGGCGGCGGCCCGGGTCCTCCCCGGGGCGGGCCCCGGCGGCCACCCGCCCCGCCATCGCGTCCACCCCGGCGGCGACCTGCTCCTGGGCGGCGACCGCCGCCTGGGCCCGGTGCAGCCGCTGCAGGGCCGGGTTGGGCAGCCACGCCAGCGCCAGGGCGGCGGCGGCCGCAACCACTGCGACGCCGAGCACCGGGAGGGGGGGCCGCGGCCGGCCCAGCCGGGCGAGGTCGGCCCCCCCGGCGAAGGCGGCTGCGTCGGCCCGCTGCAGCGCCGGCAGCCGGCCGCCGGCCGCTGCGAACTGGTGCGCGGTGACCAGCCGCTCGAGACCGTCCAGGCGTGCGTCTGCCAGCGCCGCCACCTCGGCGGGTGCCGGCCAGGCGCGCACCAACCAGGCGACCCCAAGCACGAGCCCGATGCCGAGGCAGGCTGCCAGCCCGGCCCCGGCCGGCTCCAGCGGCCGCACCCGCTCCACGATCTCCAAGCCCAGCCCCGCCAGCGCGGCGGCCGCGCTCCCGGCGGCGGCAGCGGCCAGCGCCCGCTCCGCGAGCAGGCGCCGGCGGAACCGAGCCAGAAACCCCTGCACCGCGATCACGTCGCGGCCTCCCGCTCACCTTCGAGGGCGGGCTCGCGGCGGGGGCGCCGGGGCGGGCGGCGCCCACGCACCAGCAGCACCGCTCCGGTCACCGCGGCGACGATCAGCACCACCTCCACCATCATCGTGCCCTGCCAGGGTTCCAGCACCGGGCCTCCCGTGCGGGCCGGTCCGCTGCCCAGGACCAGCAGCTGGAGCAGGCGGCTGGTCGCCACGGGCGCCCCGTTGGGGTTGTTGAGCACCACCTGCAGGGCGTACAGCGGGTTGATGAAGAGCAGCGGGTGGACGTCGTTGCCGCCGCTCCGCTGGACCGCCACGAACGTGAGCAGGGCGCCGGCGACCGAGGTCCCCACCATGCCCCCGAAGGCCGCCGCGTACGAGGTCACGGTGGCCGGCAGCGAGCGCCGGAAGGCCGCGCTCAGGAAGAGCGAGGTGGAGGCGATGGTGACGGCGGTGAGCACGGTCAGGACCTGGGTCACCACGAACTGCTCAAAGTCGATGCCCCCGAAGAGGAAGACGGCCGCGAACAGGGGCAGCGCGGTCAGCACCAGCAGCAGCACGTACGCCACCGAGGCGACCAGCTTGCCCCAGACGATCCCCAGAGCGGTGATCCGGCTGACCAGGAGCACGTCGAACGTCTGCCGCTCCCGCTCGCCGCTGATCGCGCCCGCCGCCAGCCCGGGGGCGAAGAGGGCGATAAGCGCCACCTGGAAGAAGGCCAGGGCCTGAAAGACGCTGGCCCCGATCTGGGCCGAGCCCGCCCGCTGCGACGAGGAGAGGAGCAGCGTCACGGCGTAGATCGCGTAGCCGAACGAGCCGAGCAGTCCCAGGTAGAGGGTGATCACCAGCGGCGCCCGCCAGGAGCGCATGCGGGAGACGGCGTCCTTAACGATCAGGGGGTTGTCGAAGGCGCTGCCGGCGCGCTCGCGCAGGCTCATGTCTCCTGGCCCGGCCCGGTCAGCCGCATGAAGGCGTCAGCCAGCCCGCCCATGGCCGGCGCGAACGCACGGACCGCGATCCGCCGGCGCACCAGGTGCCGGAGCAGGTCCTGGTCGCCGAAGCCGGTCTCGACCGCGACCTCCAGGCCGCCCTCCACCCGGGTCACCCCTATTACCCCGGAGCGGCCCTCGATGGCGGCACCGGCGGCCGCCAGCGCCGCCTCGGAGGGATCGGCGAGCTCGACCCGGAGACGGCGGCCGGCGGCCCGCTCGCGGATGTCGGCCATCGGCCCCACCGCCACCATCCGGCCGGCGTCGATGAAGCCGACCCAGGTGCACAGCTCCTCCAGCTCGGGCAGGATGTGGCTGGAGACGAGGATGGTCTTGCCCATCCGGCGCAGCTCCCTGACCAGCTCTCGCATCTCGATCCGGGCCCGGGGATCGAGGCCCGACGCCGGTTCGTCGAGCAGCAGCACCGAGGGGTCGTGCACGAGCGCCCGGGCCAGGCCCAGCCGCTGCTTCATGCCCCGGCTGAGGGTGTCGACCTGGTCGCTCGCCCGCTCGCCGAGGTCGACCAGCTCCAGCAGCTCCTGGGCCACCCGGCGCCGGCGGCGGCGGGCCACCCCGTGGCAGGCGGCGTAGAACTCCAGGTACTCGAGCGAGGTCAGCCGGTCGTAGACACCGAAGAAGTCGGGCATGTAGCCCACCAGCTCGCGCACGCCGTGGGGGTCCTCGGCGACGGGGATGCCGCCGACCGTGGCGCTGCCGGCGTCGGCCAGAGCCAGCGTCGCCAGGATCCGGATGGTGGAGGTCTTGCCGGCGCCGTTGGGACCCACGAAGCCGAAGATCTCCCCCTGGGGCACGCTGAAGTCGACCCGGTCGAGGGCCTGCTGGCGGCCGAAGCGCTTCTCCAGCGCCTCCACCGCGATCACGGTTCGGCCACCATCAGGCTGGCGCTGTTGAAGGCGTTCTCATGGACGCGGACTCGGATCGTGCCGGCGCCGAACTCGCCCGGCTGGAGGGTGGAGGAGGCCTGGCGGTTGACCTGGGGGGCGAGCCGGGGCAGGGGCCGCCACGTCCCCGCCCCCCAGTCGAAGACCTCAAGCTGCTGGAGGCCGGACTGGCTGGGCACGAAGGTGTAGCCGAGCGCCGGCGGCCGGCTGCCACGGCCGGGCTTGAGGTCGAAGTCGTAGACGTTCACCCACAGGTTGGACTCGGCGAGCAGGCTGGACACCAGGCGCAGCGGCGGCGGCGACGCGGTCAGCGAGTCCGCCATCTCCAGCTCCACGGGTTCCACGAGGGCGGCCAGCACCGTGTGGGAGGGGCGGGCGCCGTCGACCACCAGGCCGCCCCCGGCCGCGGTCAGGCCGACCAGCGAGAGCGCGCCCGGACGCCCGCCCACGGCCTCCAGCGCCGCCAGCCGGAGGGCGGTCGGACGCGTACCGGCGCCACCCCGGCCCCCGCCCGGGCCGGCCGGGGTGGCCTCCACATCGACGCTGACCGAGGCCCCGGGCGGGATGGCCGGCGCCAGCGCCAGATCGGTGCCAGCGCCTCCCACCAGGCGCAGGCCGGTCACAATGCGCGAGCCGCGGTTGCTGATGGTGCCCCGGAAGTGGCCGTACACCAGCTGGAGGTGGGCCTCGAGCGGCATCGCCGAGCGCGGCAGATAGCTGTAGGGGTGGCCGACGGCCAGGGTCTGGACCGTCCGCATGCTCCACACCCCGACCCCGGTCAGCCGGATCTCCGGCCGCTGGTCGAGCGTGACGACCGCCTGCTCGCCGCCGCTGACGGTGCCCTGGTTGACCGCCGTGGAGACCTGGGTGGCCGCCGGCACCCGGACTCGGAAGTCGCCCTTGTGAGGCGCGAAGATGCCGTGGAAGGCGTACGTCTCCACCGCGCCGTCCGGCGCCAGGCGCTGAACCTGGAACTCGTTGTCGAAGAAGTCGGAGCCCCGGGTGCCGAAGCCCACCCCGTAGGCGGCGCCGGTGAAGAGGATCGCGATCAACGGCGTCGTCACCCACATCAGGCCGCGCCGCCCCGCGGCCTTCAGGAAGAGGTAGTTGAGGAGGCCGGCGAGCAGGACGTAGGCGAGCAGCAGGCCCCCCAGCAGGCCGGCCGGCGGGGTCGCCGCCGCCGGGGTGTCCTGGAGCAGCTGGAAGAGCTGGTCGGCGCCCGGGCTGAAGCCCGGGGCCCAGGCGCCGACCAGGCCGCTGCCGGCCCCGGCGTTGCCGGGTCCTCCGCCGAACCCGCCCCGCCCCGGCGCCGGGTAGAGGCTGACCGCCCTCTCGATCGCCTGCGACCAGGCGGTGGCGGCCAGCGCGGCCTGGCTGTCGAAGGGCTCGCCGAAGGGGTCGAAGGCGAGCTCGATCACACGGCCGGCGCCGTAGGCGCCCTCGACCACCAGGGGCAGCCCGCCGGCGGCGGCCAGCACCACCCGCCCTTTCACCTCGCCGGTCACCACCTGCGCCACCGGGTCGGCGTCGCGGCCGGCCAGGTCGGACAGGGCGCGCAGGCCGGCCGCGCCGGTGGCGGCCGGCCTGAGCGGCAGCAGGTCGGCGGGCAGGGGCAGCAGCGTCCGCCGCCAGGACGGACCCCCGGCCAGGATCAGGCTCCCGCCCAGGCCCACGAAGTCGCGCAGCGCCTGGACCTGGGCCGGGCTCAGGGCGGCGCTGTCGAACTGGTCCACGATCAGGCCGCCCAGGCCGGCCAGGTTGACCGCGCTGGTCGGGAAGGCGGGGGCGCCCGGGAAGCGGCGCAGGGACGCGTCGACGCGGCTCAGAGTGCGCAGCGGGGCGAGGATCCTCTGGTCCGCCTGGGGCAGGTCGCTGAGGATCGCCAGCGAACTGGTGGCATGGACGATCGACTTCAGGTCCTCCCGGAGCAGCGTCCGGCCGCCCTCGTCGCGGACCTGGGCCTGGTAGCCGCCGGGGGCGTCGATCACGTACATGGCGACCGAGCGCTCCCCGCCCCGGGCCACCGCGACGCGGGTGCGGTAGGCCGGGTAGGCGGCGGCCACCGGGTGTCGGGGGTCGGCCGGGACCAGCCAGACATCACCCGTGAAGTCGGCCGGCCCGTCGTTGCGGACGGTCACGCTGTAGGGCGTCCAGGTGCCCTGGGTGCCCTCCGCCGCCCAGGGCTGGTCGACCGTCAGCGCCAGGCCGGTCGGGGCGTCGGCGGCCCGGGCCGGAAGAGCGCCCACCGCGGGCAGGACGAGGCCGAGGGCAGCGCCGAAAATGAGTGCGGCGAGGCGGCTCAGCTTCATCTTGTCTCCCGGGAAGCGCCGGCCCGGACCCGGCGGTCAGGCTAGCCTACTGTCCGGCGCACGAGTTGGCACGGTTGAAGAGCCACGGGCGTCGCCGGGGTGGATGGTCTCCCGCCACCCCGCTCTCAGCCGCTGGTCACCGCTCCCACGTCGGTCAGGATCTCGGCCCGGCCCCGGACCTTGATGGCCGCTGTCAGCTCGGTGAACTGGGCCACCAGCACCTCGCCCTTGTCCAGGCGCTCGGAGTGATGGGAGCGGGTCACCCCGCCCCGGGTCAGGCCCATGATGGTGACGCCGTCCTCCAGGGCGCGGACCACGATGTAGCCGCCGGCCCGCTCCCGCGGCTCAGCCGCCGCCGGGCCTGCCGTTTCCATTCCGCCATCCACCGTTCGCGCTCTCCCTGGCCCGCGGCCGCACCGTCTCCAGCCGGGTCACCTCGCCGCCGAGCTGGGAGTCTAGGTCATCCTTCAGCGCCGGACCGGCCGCCACCCCGAACCTCTCGCCCACCTGGACCGTCACCGTGCGGCCCTGGACCTTGAAGTGGAGCAGCATCTGGTCCGGGCCGGGATGGCGGGCGATCACCTGGTGGATCCGCTCCACCAGCTCGGCGCCCCCCTCCGGCATCTCCACGTGGGCGGTGTGGCGGCGGGCCACCGGCACACATTCGGGGTCGTCCCAGGCCCAGGCCAGGTCGGCCACGATGGCCGCCCTCTCCACCTCCTCCTCGGCCGCGTCCCCCAGCTCGTCGTCGAGGACCGGGGCGGGCTGGCGCTGGGCGCCGCTGCCGCGCGCCGCCTCCACCTTGCCCTGCACCACCAGCACCCGGTCCGGCTCGAACAGCGTCCGGTACTGCTCGTAGGAGCGGGCGAAGAGGGTGACGTCGATGCTGCCGGTCAGGTCCTCCAGCTCCGCGAAGGCCATGATCTGGCCCTTGCGTGTCACCACCCGGCGGATGCTCCGGACCAGGCCGCCGACCCGGACCTCGGTGCCCGCGATCTCGGTGGTGATCTCGATCGCCTGGGCGTCGGTGACCTGCGCCAGCTCGGCCTCGATCCGGTTCAGGGGGTGGTCGGACAGGTAGAGGCCGAGCAGCTCCTTCTCGTTGCGGAGCTTCTCCTCGGCCGGCATGGGGGCGGCCTGGATGCCGTAGTCGGCGACCGGGACCGCCGGCTCGGGGACCAGCCCGAACAGCGAGATCTGGCCCGAGTCCCGGTCCTTGCGGGCCTGCTCGGCGCGCTGGCGCGACATCTCCAGCGTCGCCAGCAGCTGGTTGCGCTCGGCCAGCCCGTCGCAGGAGCCGCAGCGGACCAGGCTCTCGAGCGCGCGCGCGTTGACCTCGGTGACCCCCGCGATCCGCCCGCAGAGATCGTCCAGCGACCGGAAGGGGCCGTGCGCCTCGCGCTCCTCCACGATCAGCTCGACCGCGCTTCGGCCCACATTCCGGATCGCCGCCAGGCCGAAGCGGATGCGCTCTCCGGCGATCGTGAAGTCGGCCCGGGACTCGTTGATGTCCGGCGGCTGGACGTCGATGCCCCGCTTCTTGCAGTCCACGATGGCGGTCGCCACCTTGTCGGCGCTGCCCTGCATGTGGATCAGCAGCGAGGTCATGTATTCGATCGGATAGTTGGCCTTGAGGTAGGCGGTCTGGTAGCTGATCACCGCGTAGGCGGCGCTGTGGGCGCGGTTGAACGCGTACTCGGCGAACTTGGCGATGACGTCGAACAGCTCCTCGGCCTTGGCCGCCGGGATCTGGTTCTGGAGGCAGCCGGCGACGAATTTCTCGCGCTGCAGGGCCATCTTGGCTCGGTCCTTCTTGCCCATCGCGGCCCGCAGGATGTCGGCCTCGGAAAGGCTGAAACCGGCCAGCTCGCGGGCCAGCATCATCACCTGCTCCTGGTAGATCAGCACCCCGTAGGTGTCGCGCAGAATCGGCTCCAGCTTGGGGTGCAGGTGCTCGATCGGCTCCCGGCCTTGCTTGCGGGCGATGAAGGCGGAGATGAACTGCATGGGGCCGGGCCGGTAGAGGGCGATCGCCGCCGTCACGTCCGCGAAGGACTGCGGCTTCATATCCTGGAGCATCCGACGCATGCCCGAGCCCTCGAGCTGGAACACGCCATGGGTGTCGGCCGCCGACATCAGGTCGTATGCCTTCTGGTCGTCGAACTCCAGCCGGTCGAGGTCGATCTCGAGATCCCGGTGCTCTTTGACCAGGCGCACGCACGTCGCCATGATGTCCAGGTTCTGGAGGCCCAGGAAGTCCATCTTCAGGAGTCCGATCTCGCTGACCGCCTTCATGTCGTACTGGGTGATCACCTGCCGGCCCTCGCCGTCGGGCCCGGCGCTGGAGCGGGGGCCGTGCTGGAGCGGCGCGTAATGGATCAGCTTGTCGGGCGCGATCACCACCCCCGCCGCGTGCACCGAGACGTTGCGGGAGACCCCCTCGAGCGTCCGGGCCACGTCGACCAGGCGCCTCAGGTCGTAGGGCCGCCCGTCGGGGCCGGCCTGGACCCCGGACTCGTAGGCCTCCTTGAACTCGGGCACCTCCTTGACCGAGGCGGCCAGCGACTTGGACCGGCCCTGGTGCACCGGGACCAGCTTGGACAGCCGGTCGGTCTCCTTGAGAGGCACGTCGAGGACCCGGCCCACGTCCCGTATGGCGGCCTTGGAGGCCATGGTGGTGAAGGTGATGATCTGGGCGACCCGGTCGGAGCCGTACTTGTCGCTGACGTAGCGGATCACCCGCTCACGGCCCTCGACGGAGAAGTCGCAGTCGATGTCCGGCATCGAGACCCGGTCCTTGTTCAGGAAGCGCTCGAAGATCAGGCCGTGGGCCAGCGGGTCGAGGTTGGTGATGCCGAGGCAGTAAGCGACTAGGCTGCCGGCGGCGCTGCCGCGGCCCGGCCCGGCCATGACCCCGTGGGTGCGCGCGAAGCGGTAGAAATCCCAGACGATCAGGAAGTAGGAGGCGTAGCCGGTCTGGCCGATCACCTCCAGCTCGACGTCCAGGCG
>JBBSHA010000078.1:0-8558 GCA_038253595.1 Candidatus Dormibacterales bacterium | reverse complement strand
GGTCGGCGGCGATCCGCTCGGCGTCCCGATCGGAGACCTGAGCCGCCTCGGCGATCCAGGCCGGGTCGTGGCCGACCCGCTCCATGAGGAACGACCACAGCTCCGGGTAGGCCATCGAGCGGCCGAGGTTGCCCAGCGCCCACTCCAGCCCGGGGTCGGTGAGCCCGAAGTGGAGGGCGTGTCCAGCCTCGTGCAGAAAGGCGGAGTAGTCGGCGTTGCCGCCGCTGGGGCGACAGAGCAGGTGCACCTCGCGGCCGGCCTCGATCGGCCACACGGAGGCCCGCGGGTTCTTCGCCGGCCGGTACTCGAGATCGATGTGGATGCTGGGAGCGGTGAAGAGCCGCAGGCCGAGGCGCTCGAACGTGCGCCGCATGGCGGGCTCGAAACGCTCCTGGGTGAACGCCGCGTCGTGCTCGGGCAGGCCCCGGATGAAGCCGTTGTGCCACTGCGGGCAGTCTCCGAAGTGGTGGCCGGCGCTCTCCATGCGGGGTTCCACCCAGGCCTGGTAAAGGCTGCGGCAGTCATCGCCGACCCGCGTCAGCTCAGCCATCAGGGGCCCGTAGTCGACCTCCTTCAGAGCCGACCAGAAGCCGGCGTAGGAGCGGTGGCCCAGCTGCCCGATCGTGGCCACGGTGGTTCCGGCCAGCTCCAGCTCCAGCTGCTCGGCCTCCCTCATCACCACCGCCCCGGCCTCGCCCAGAGCCTCCCGGCGCGCGGGGTTCGGCTGCCGGGCCAGCTCGGCCAGGATGGCGTAGAAGGGCAGCCTCTCGCCCCCGACGGCGGCCTCCGACCGGGCATAAAAGGTGGTGAGGCGGTCCTGCTGGGGCGCGGTGCGGCACTCGATGATGCCGGTCAGGATCGCGATCCGGGCCCGCTTGTGGACCTCCGCGGACCGGCCCTCCCCCTTCTCCGCTGCGTCCAGAACCGCCAGCGCATCGTCGGAGTAGAGCCAGGCGAAGCGCGCCATGATGGCGGCGGTGTCCTGCTCCTCCTTCAGCCCGGCCCGGACCAGCCGGCCCTCGCCCGCCACCGCCCGGGTCGAGTCGCGCAGCCCGTCCAGGATCTCCTGGTACCTCACCCGGCAATTGTTCAACAACGGCCGCTGATGACGCGGCTGCCGCGCCTGGAGGAGATCCTGGTCGCCGCCGTCGCCGCGGACTCGGTGGTGGCCTCCCTGGTGCTGGAGGCGGCCGGTGGCCAGGCCCTGGCGGTCCTGGTCCCAGTGGTGGCCGCGCTCCTGGTCCTCTGGTACCTGCGGTCGGCGCGGGCGGGCGCCCTGGCCGCCCTGGGGGCGGTCCTCTTCGCCATCCCTCAGACCGTCGTGCTCGCCTCCCGGCCGGCCCACGCGCCGGTGCAGGACGGGCTGCTGGTCACCGAGGCCGCGGCCGGCCGCCTGCTGGCCGGGCTCAGCCCCTACGGCCACGACTACCTCGACAACGCGCGGCTGCGCGCGTTCTTCGCCCCCGAACTGCCGGTCAACCCGCTGCTGGGGCACTATCCCTACCCGCCCGGGCCGATCCTGCTGGCGCTGCCCTGGCACCTGGCCGGCATCGACTTCGCCTGGATGTGGCTGCCCGCGCTGGCCGCGCTGGGCGCCGGGGCCTGGCTGGCGGCGGGGCGGGCGGGCCTGGTCGCGGTGTCGCTCAGCCCGCTGCTCCTGTTCGACTACCTCTACCTGTTCAACGACCTCTTCTTCATCGCCGCCACGCTGGCGTCGATCGGGCTACTGGGCAAGGGCCGGCCGGTTGGAGCCGGGCTCCTGCTGGGGCTGGCGATCCTGCTCAAGCAGCCCGCCCTGCTGCTCGCCCCTCTGCTCCTGGTCCACGCCGGGCCGGGGCGGATCCGCTTCGCCGCGGCGGCGGCCGTGGTGGGCGTGGCCGGATCGGCGCCCTTCATGGCCTGGGCGCCGGCGGGCTTCCTGACCGACACCCTGGCCTACTTCTACGGTTCGGGTACTGACAGTTTCCCGATCCGGGGGCCGGGACTGCCCGGTCTCCTGCTCGGCGCCGGGGTGCTCCCCAGTCGCTGGGGCGCCTACCCGGCCGGCCTGGCCCAGGGCCTGGTCCTGGTGCCCCTGTTCGGCGTGGCCGCGTGGGACCTCCGGCGCCGCCCCTCCCGCGAGCGCCTGTTCGCGTGGCTGGGCCTGGAGATGGTGGTGTTGTTCGCGCTCGGCCGGACGCTGGCCCCCAACTACGTCACGCTGGCCGGGCTGCTGCTCGGGCTGGCCTACTGCTCAGCCGTTCAGGACCGGGCGCCAGCCCTGGCCGGCCGAGGCGTAGACCGGGCCCCGGGCCCGCGCCGCGTATAGGTTGGAGCCGCTGGCGGCGACGCCGGTGAACTCCGCGCCGCCCAGCGCCGGGACCCGGGAGGCGCCCACGAAGAGGCCCTGGGTGGTGGCCGCGGCCGGCCCCGCCAGGCCCCAGGTGCCCGAGCCGCCGGTCGCGCCGCCGGGACGGAGGCCCCCCTCCGCCACGGTGTAGAGGGCGCCCGACCAGGCCGCCACCTGGAGGCTGCCCGCGCTCTGGTCGAGGGCCATCACCCGGCCGGGTGAGCCGGGCACGCGCCGCCAGCCGCCATCCCGGCGTTCGAGCAGGCCTCCCAGCGTCGCCGCGAACACGCCGGCGGGCCCAGCGCTGAGCATCTCGACCTCGGTGTCGGCTGCCGGCACGGGTTCCGGTGACCAGGTCAGGCCGCCGTCACCGCTGTGCCAGAGCGGGCCCGCCCAGGCCGCCGCCCACGCCTCGGGCCCGAACTCGGCGACCGCCGTGAAACGGCCGCCCCGCACGCGCCGCCAGGTCCGGCCTCCGTCGCCGGAGGCCTGGAGGCCGGCATCGGTCGCCAGGAGCAGGCTGTCGCCGAACGCCGCCAGGGCCAGCGGCAGGCCGCCCGGCAGCCGGCCCCGCCTCTCGACCTCGCCGGCCGGCCCCAGCAGGCGGAGCCCGCCGCCCGCCGCGGCGTAGGCCAGCCCGCCCGGGGCGGGTGCCAGCGGAGTCCGCAGGCCCTCGGCGGAGGGCGCGGCGACCAACCGGGCGGCGACCAGCGCTCCGACCGCGGCCAGTGCGACCAGCAGCCGGAGCGGGCTCACCCCTGGGCGGCCACGGGGTCGAAGGTCTCGAGGATCCCGTAGAGCGTGTTCCGGCGGGCCGGGATCCGGCCGGCGGCGCGGATGGTCTCGCGCATCGCCTCCGGCGTCACCTCCTGGCCGTGGGCGGCACCCGCCGCCCGCGAGATCGACTCGTTCATGAGGGTGCCCCCCATGTCGTTGGCCCCGGCGTTCAGGATCCGCACGCAGCCGTCGAGGCCGTTCTTGACCCAGCTGACCTGGATGTTGTCGATGAGGCCGCGCAGCGCCAGCCGCGCCACCGCGTGCATCTTGACCGTCTCCTCCCAGGTCGGCCCCCGGCGCGCCCGACCCTTGCGGTACATCGGCGCCTCCATGTGCACGAAGGGCAGCGGCACGAACTCGGTGAAGCCGCCGGTCTCGACCTGGATGTCGCGCAGCACCTGGAGATGGCGCGCCCAGTGCTCGGGCCCCTCGATCGACCCGAACATGATCGTGGAGGTCGTGCGCAGGCCCTGCCGGTGGGCCTCCCGCACCACCTCCGACCACTGCTCTGTGTCGATCTTGTCGGGGCAGAGGTGGCGGCGGATCCGGTCGTCGAGGATCTCGGCGGCGGTGCCGGGCAGGGTGCCCAGGCCCGCGTCCCGGAGCCGGCCCACCTGCTCGGCCAGCGAGCGGTCGGAGGTCAGGGCGCCCTGGAAGACCTCGAGCGGCGAGAAGGCGTGGACGTGGAGATCGGGCAGCTCGGCCCGGACCGCCTGCAGCAACTCGATGTAGAAGTCACCCGTGAAGCTGGGGTGGATGCCGCCCTGCATGCAGACCTCGGTCGCGCCCCGGGCCACCGCCTCGTGGCAGCGGTCCACGACCTCCCGGATCGAGAGCAGCTCCGGCTTGCCGCGCAGGTTCTCCGACATCCGGCCCTTGCTGAACGCGCAGAACTGGCAGCGGAAGTAGCAGATGTTGGTGTAGTTGATGTTGCGGGTCACGACGTAGGTGACCACGTCGCCCTTCACCTCGCGGCGCACGGCGTCGGCCAGCCGCGCGATCGCCTCGACCTCCTGGCCGCGGGCGGTGAAAAGGTCCTTCACCTCGGCCTCCTCCAGCCGCTCCGCCCGCTCGGCCCGGCCCAGGGCGGCCGCCACCGGGGGCCGGATCGAAGAGCGCGCGAAGACTGCGGGCGGGGTCAGGCCGGCCGCCGGCCACCAGCCCCCGGTCCGGACCAGGCCCTCGCCGTCGGCGGCGGCGAGCACGTGGCGGAGCACAGCCGGGTCGAGCCAGCGGGACGCGGTCGCAGAGTCGATCAGGTACTCCGGATAGACGCAGAGCCGGGCCACCAGCTGGGCCCCCGCCGCCCGGGTGGCCGCCTCCAGGAAGCGCAGCTGCGGCCAGGGCGCCTCGGGGTTGACGTAGTCCATGGTCAGCGGGGAGATGCCGCCCCAGTCGTTGATGCCGGCCCCGGCGAGCCGGCCGTACTCGTCCGGGGCGAGGTTGGGGGGCGCCTGCACGTTGACGCGGGGACCGGCCGCCAGCCGGGTCACCGCGACCGCCCGCAGCAGCGCCTCCATGTCGGGCTCTTCGGCCCCCGCCATCGCGGTGCCGGACTTGGCCCGGAAGTTCTGCACGATCAGCTCCTGGACGTGCTCGGAGCCGGCCGCCTCCGCCAGCACGGCGATCGTCTCGGCCCGCTCGCGAAGGGTCTCCCCGATCCCGATCAGGAGCCCGGTGGTGAACGGGATCTCGAGCTCGCCCGCCAGCCGGATCGTCTCCAGCCGGGCGGCCGGCCGCTTGTCGGGGCTGGCCCAGTGCGCCTCGCCCCGGTCCAGCAGCCTATCCGAGACCTGCTCCAGCATCAGCCCGGCGCTGCCGCTGACGGGGCGCAGCGACGCCAGCTCCTCGCGGGTCAGCACCCCGGGGTTGACGTGGGGCACCATCCCGGTCTCCTCGAGGACCCTGCGCGCCACATGCTGGAGGTACTGGACGGTGGTCTCGAAGCCCATCGCCCGCAGCTCCTCGCGGGCCACCCGGTAGCGGCGCTCGGGCGTGTCGCCCAGGGTGAAGAGGGCTTCCCGGCAGCCGCTGTGGGCGGCCACGCCCGCCAGGCCCAGGATCTCGTCCTCGCCCATGTACGCGCGGGCGCCCGCTCGCGGCGGCTTGGCGAACGTGCAGTAGCCGCAGTTGTCGCGGCACAGCTGGGTGAGCGGCAGGAAGACCTTGGGCGAGTAGGAGATGCGGTACCCGTGGCCCTCGATCCGCAGCCGGTCGGCCGCCGCCAGCAGCGCGGGCAGTGGCTGGCCGGGCCCCAGCAGCCAGGCCAGCGCCTCCGGATCCCTGCTCGCCGCTAGCCGGATCAGGTCTCTCACCCTCGACTCCACCACTCCAATATGGCGGCAGCCAGCCGCCTCGCGCCGGCCGGGTCCGTCATGACGGTGTCGGCCGCGAGCGCCCGGTAGCCCATCGCCTCCACCACCGGGACGGCAGCGGCGTCCACCATGTCGATCACGAACCCGGACGCCAGGTGCCGGTATTCCTCCGCCACCCGCTCGGCCCCGCTCGCGCCCAGGATGGCGGCCATCATCTCCACGGTAGGCCCCTTGAGGGCCCGCCCGCCGACGACGGGGCTGACAGCAAGCGTCCGCTCCCGGCGCATATGGGCGGCCAGCACCCGCGTGATCGGCGCGATCGAGACCAGCGGGTTCGACGGCCCGATCACCACCAGGTCGGCCGCTTCCAGGGCGGCGGCCGCCTCAGGCGCCGGGGGGGCGGCCGCCGCCCCGACCAGGTCGATGCCGAGCAGGCGGGGTCCCAGCTTCTCGCGCACGAAGTACTCCTGGAAGCCGAGCCGGCCGGCCTCCGTGATGAACTCGGTGCGTACGTCCGCGTCGCTCATGGGCAGCACCCGGGTGGCAAGGCCGAGGCGGCGGCCCAGCTCCAGGGCGGTCTCGCTGAGGCGAGCCCCGGCGCGGAGCAGCCGGGTCCGAACCAGGTGGAATGCGAGGTCGCGGTCGCCCAGCCAGAACCAGGCCGGCTCCCCGAGCACCGCCATCTGGCGGTGGACGGCGAAGGTCTCGCCGGCGACCCCGAAGCCGGCCTCCTCATTGAATATGCCGGCCAGCCGGAACAGCACCGAGACGGTGTCCGGGCAGACGCGCAGGCCCCAGAAGTAGCCGTCATCGGCGGTTATGCCGACCACCGTCAACTCCCCGGGCTCCAGCACCTCCTGGAGCCCGACCGCCAGCTTGGCGGCGCCGGTCCCGCCCGCCAGCAGCACCACCCTCATGGGGGACCCGGCGCTGGTCCCGGCGCCCGGCGCTGCCGCTCCCCGGGGTCGGGGCGGGCGGGGCGAGGCTCCGGTCAGCGGAAGAGGTCCAGCTCGGAGGGCCGCACCAGCTCGCGGCCGCTACCGGAGGGGCCCTCGTGGTGATAGCCGCGGACCACCGCCACCGGCACCCGGGCGGTCTTGCCCATCACCAGCTCGGCGGCCGCCGCCAGCTCGTCAGCCACGGCGATCACGGTGGCGTGCATCTCCTTGCCGGAGTCGTCGAGCTGGCCGCGGTAGTCGATCAGGGCGGGCAGCCCGGCCACGCCCAGGGCCACGTTCTCGATGCCCATCCGCCAGGCCCGGCCGAAGGTGTCGGCCACGATCACCCCCATTTCGTGGCCGGTGAGCCGGCGCAGGCGCCGGCGCAGCCCGTCGGCGCTGCGATCGGAGTCCTCCGGGAGGAGCGTCACCATGTCGTCGCCGGGCACGTTGGAGTGGTCGACGCCGGCGTTGGCGCAGACGAAGCCGTGGCGGGTCTCCACGATCAGCACGCGCTCGTCGCGGACGACCCGGACGCTCTCGTCGAGGATCACCTGGAGCACCCGCGGATCGGCCTCCAGGTCGGCGGCGTACGCGAGCGCGGCCGGCCCCGGTTCAACCTGGTTCAGATCGCGGAACATGCCCTCGGCCTTGGAGATCACCTTCTGGGCGACGACCACCACGTCGCCCGCCCGGAGGTCACCCGCGCGCTCCGCGATCATCCCGGCCAGGTCGTCGCCGGGCTGGATCTCGGGCAGGCCCTCAACGCCGAAGACCTCAAGCCGGGTCACCGGCTCATCGCGGCCAGCGCCTCCAGGTCCTCGGGGGCGTCGAGGTCGAGCGCCAGAGGGGGCGACTCCCACAGCTCGAAGCGCACCCCCCGGGCCCGGGCATCGGCCTCGAACCCCATCAGCGAGTCGTCCCCGAAGTGAAGCCCGACGGCCTCCGGTGGGGCCAGGTAGATAGCGTTGGTGCCGCCGCGGCCGGTGGCGGGGGCGGCCAGCACCGCCGGCGGGGCCAGGGCCGCCCCCGCTCGCAGCATCCCGCCGAGCGCGCTCCGGGTGACCAGTGGGAGGTCACTCGAGACCAGAAGCACAGCACCCGCGCCGCGGCCCCGGGCGTGCTCCAGGCCGAGGCGGGCGGCCGGGTTCTGGCCCGCCGGGCGGGCCTCCAGCAGCACCTCGGCGCCGGTCAGCCGCGCGACCTCGGCCGCGGCCGGGCTGCCGCACACGGCCA
The DNA here is from genome assembly GCA_038253595.1 of Candidatus Dormibacterales bacterium. Classification (GTDB taxonomy): domain Bacteria; phylum Chloroflexota; class Dormibacteria; order Dormibacterales; family Dormibacteraceae; genus JBBSHA01. Next base: position 963 of record JBBSHA010000078.1, on the reverse strand, counting down.
GCACCCGGTCCCCGGCCCTGGCCGCGGCGAGGGCAAGGCCGGCGTTGCGCCGCGCCATCTCGGACCGGGCCTGCGGCCCCAGGGCCGGGCTGAGGCGCTGCTTGGCGGCCCCGAAGTCCTTGATCAGGACCACCACCCACGTCGGCCGGCCGGCCGTCAGCCCCACCGGCGCCGGAGCCGGGGCAGGATCTCCCGGGCGTACAGCTTGAGGAAGTGGGCCTGGTCCTCGCCGGGAGCGTGGAAGACCAGGTGGGTGAACCCCAGCTCGAGGTAGGGCCGGATCTGCTCCAGGTGCTCGTCCACGTCGTCGGACACCAGCCAGCGGCGCTCCGGATCGGTGACCCGGGCGGCGCGCTCCTCCATCTCCCGCGGGCTGTGCAGGTCCACCTTGTCCTCCGCCGGCAGCGCCAGGGCGGCCCAGATCCGGGTGTCGGCCAGCGCCTGGCCGCGGTCGGGATGGAAGGAGACCTTGACCTCGATCGTCTTCTCGACCGCCGCCTCCTCCCGGCCGGCCGCCTGAAGACCATCGCGGAGCGCCGGCAGCAGCCGGTCCCGATAGAGCTCGACGCCCTTGCCCGAGGTGCAGATGAAGCCGTCCGCTTGCCGCCCGGCGAACTTGGAGGCGACCTCCCCGGACGCTCCCACGTAGATCGGCACCGGCTGCTCGGGGCGGTCGTACACGGTGGCCCCGCGCACCTGGTAGTACTCGCCGTCGAACTCCACCAGCTGCTCGGTCCACAGCCGCCGGATCAGCTTGGTGGCCTCGCTCAGGCGGCGAAAGCGCTCCCTCGAGTCGGGCCAGGTCAGCCCGGTGACGGGCACCTCGTTCATGGATTCCCCGGTCCCGACCCCGAGAACGATGCGGCCCGGGTACATGACCCCCAGGGTGGCGAAGGCCTGGGCGACCACGGCGGGGTGGTAGCGGAAGGTGGGCGTCAGCACGCTGGTGCCCAGCACCACCCG
>JBBSHA010000077.1:0-8580 GCA_038253595.1 Candidatus Dormibacterales bacterium | reverse complement strand
GGTCTCCAATGCGTCTCGGTCTCGCCTCGGGCGAGTCGTGCTCCGACCTTGGGATCCGATGCTGGGACGTGGGCTGGAACGCATACCCACATCATCCCAGCATCGCCGCGATATGTCACCATATTACGCGAGGCTCTTTAGCACACTCTCTCAAAAAGGAGGAATCAGTTTGGTCAAGATCAGGCTCCGGCGGATGGGGGCCAAGAAGCGGCCCTTCTACCGCCTCGTGGTGGCGGATGCACGCTCGCCGCGCGACGGCCGCTTCATCGAGCAGTTGGGTTACTACGACCCCCTGACCGAGCCCGCCACCGTGAAGATCGACGAGGACAAGGTGGTGCGCTGGCTCACCCAGGGCGCCCAGCCCTCGGACGCCGCCCGCACCCTGCTCAAGAGGGAGGGAATCCTAGAGCGCTATGCAGCGACCCGAAAGTCAGAATCGATCGTTCCGGCGTAACCCCGGCGGCGGCCGGGGCGGCTCCGATCGCGGCGGCGAGTTTCGGCGCGCGTACGGCGGCCCCTCGGGGCCGGCCGGACCGGCGGTCGACTACCGGGCCCTGGTCGAGTTCGTAGCGCGGTCTGTGGCCGACCGCCCGGACGAGGTCGAGGTCAGCGCCGTCGAGCGCGGCCACGGCACGATCGCCATCAAGGTCAAGATGGCCGACGACGACGTGGGCCGCCTGATCGGCAAGTCGGGCCGCAACATCGAGGCGCTGCGCACCCTGGTCAAGGTGGCGTCGCTGCGCGAGCGCAAGCGCGTCTTCGTGGACCTGGCCACCAGTCGCGACCGGTGATCAAGGTCGGCCAGGTGATGGGGGCGTTCGGGGTCCAGGGGGCGGTCAAGGTCAGCCCCTTGACGGACTTCGAAGATCGCTTCGCGCGTGGCTCGGACCTTCTGCTCGACGGCGTCAGCCGCCGGGTGGAATGGAGCCGGGACCGGCCGCCGGCCCTGGTGGTGAAGCTGGCCGGCATCGACAACCGGACCCTGGCCGAGGCTCACCGCGGGCGCTACCTGGAGGTTCCGGACGAGGCCGCCCGCAGCCTTCCCGCCGGCAGCTGGTACCACCACCAGCTGGTGGGCCTGGCCGTCACCACCGAGGGCGGCCGGGGCTTGGGAACCCTGGTCTCGGTGCTGGAACGGCCCGCCAACGACGTCTGGGTCGCCCAGCAGGGCCAGGTCGAGCGCCTGATCCCGGCGACGCGGGACGCCATCGTGAGCGTCGACGTGGACGCCGGCCAGGTGACGGTGGCCGACTGGCTGCTGGTCGAGGACGAGTAGGTGATCGATTCCGAATTCGCGGTTAGAGACTGGGTTCCCAGGTGCCCCAGATCGTGGGCGGCCGCCGAGGACCGGAGGAAGCGCACCAGAGGTGCGTGATAGGAGGACCGCAGAAGCCCGGCCGCGAGATGGGGTGCCTGGGGGCCAGGGATCCGCAGTGGGTTTGGAACCAGTCATCTAGATGCGGTTTGACGTGATCTCCATCTTTCCGGGCGTGTTCGAGCCGGTCTTCGCCATGGGCGTCGTGGGCCGGGCGATCCGGCGCGGACTGCTCTCGCTGCACGCCCACGACCTCCGGGAGCACGCTCCCGACCGCCACCGCCAGGTCGACGACGAGCCGTTCGGCGGGGGCGCCGGCATGGTCCTCAAGCCGGAGCCGATCTACGCCGCCGTGGAGTCGCTGCGAGCGGTCAATCCAGGCCCCGTGATCCTGATGGAGCCGTGGGGCGAGCCGCTCGCCCAGCCGCTGGCACGCGAGCTGGCGGCGGAGCCCGGGCTGATCGTGATCTGCGGTCGCTACGAGGGGGTGGACGACCGTGTCCGCGAGGGCCTGGCCGACCGCGAGGTGTCGATCGGCGACTATGTTCTGAGCGGCGGCGAGCTGCCGGCGATGGTGCTGATCGACGCGGTGGCCCGGCTGGTGGCGGGCGTGCTCGGGGGCGAGGCATCCCTGGGCCAGGACGCGTACGGGGCGGCTCCGGGCGGTTATCCCCAGTTCACCCGGCCGGCCGAGTTCCACGGCATGGCCGTGCCCGGAGTGCTGCTGAGCGGCGATCACGGCGCGATCGCCCGGTGGCGCCGGGAGAACGCGCGAGCAGGCGGCGCCGGCAATCAGAGAATCACTGAGAGGCTTTCATGAACGTGATCGACGAGCTCGAGAGGGAGCAGATGAAGGAGGTGGTGCCCGAGCTGCGCTCCGGCGACACCGTCAAGGTCCACGCCAAGGTGGTGGAGGGCACCCGGGAGCGGATCCAGGTCTTCGAGGGCCTGGTCATCCGGATCACCGGGGGCGGGCTCCGGCGCAACTTCACGGTCCGCCGGGTCGCGCACGGTGTGGGCGTGGAGCGCACGTTCCTCATCCACTCGCCGCGCATAGACCGGGTCGAGGTGCTGCGTCACGGCCAGGTCCGCAAGGCCCGGCTCTACTACCTGCGCGACAAGGTCGGCAAGGAGGCGCGGATCAAGGAGCGCCGGGAGACGGGCACCGCCGGCTCCAAGGCCGAGGCGCTCGCCGCCAAGCAGAGCAAGGGCCGTGCCAAGGCCGCCGCCGAAGCGGGCCCGGAGGTCCCGGAGACGGCTTAACCACCTCTCTTGCGGCTGCCTGACGAGGCGCCCTAACGTGGCCACTGTGAAGACGCGGCGCAGCCACCGGCCCCAGCTCTGGGCGTCCGAGCGGATGGCCCGGGAGATGGGCTACGCCGTGGTGGCGGGCATCGACGAGGTCGGCCTGGGCCCGCTGGCCGGGCCCGCCGTGGCGGGCGCAGTCGTGCTCCGGGTGGGGGACCGGCTGCCGGGGCTGAACGACTCCAAGCAGCTCACCGCCGAGCAGCGCGAGCGCCTGGACCTGGCCATCCGGCGCCGGGCCGTGGCCTGGTCGGTGTTCGCGGTCGGCCCCGAGCAGATCGACGAGTTCGGCCTGACCAGGGCCCGCCAGCTGGCCATGACCGGGGCGGTCGGCGGCCTTTCCCTCGCGGCCGAGTACCTGCTGGTGGACGCCTGGGACGTGCCCGACCTGCCGCTGCCCCAGATGTGCGTGATCAGGGGCGACGGCAGCTGTGCCTCGATTATGGCCGCCAGCATCGTGGCCAAGGTTCATCGCGACCGCCTGATGGTGGACTACGACCACCAGTACCCCGGCTACGGCTTCGCGCTCCACAAGGGCTATGCCACGCCGGCCCACAAACGGGCGCTGCGCGAGCTGGGACCGAGCCCCATCCACCGGATGTCATGGGCGCCGATCCGGGCGGTCCTCGGCGCCTAGGCCGCGATGGCGAGAGGCTGGCCGCCCGCCACCTGGAGCGGCTCGGCTACCGCGTGGTCGGCCGCGGCTTCCTGGCCCGGCGCGGCGAGCTCGACCTAGTCTGCCGGCACGGCGACCGGCTGGTGGTCGTGGAGGTCAAGACGCGCAGCTCCGACGCCTTCGGCCGGCCGCTCGATGCGGTGGGCCCGCGCAAGCGGCGGGCGCTGCAGCGGGCCGCCGCCGAGTACCGGGCGCTGGCCGGGTGGCGGGGACCGATCGATTTCGCGGTGGTGTCGGTCGAGCCCGGGGCCGAGCCCGAGCTCCTCGAGGAGTGCCTTTGAAGCGGCTAGAACGGAAAGCGGGTGAGCCCGTAGGCCGATGAGTCGGGCGCGGTCCGGACGCCCGCCACCACCCGCGGCCGGTGGCGCACGCACTCGGCCGGGTGGACCTCCGGCCGCAGCCCGTTGAAGATCGGGAAGCGGAGGGTGCCGTCCGGCGACCACTCCGAGTAGCGCACGCTGACCACCAGCTCGGGCCGGCACCAGCGCACGGGGGCGGTCATGATCGGCCGCGGCTCGAGGGGGGTGGTCTCGGTCGCCAGCTCGGCCAGCCGGCCCGCCACCGTGGCCGCCATCTGGTGGTCGTAGCCGCCGCCCACCGATCCGCAGGGCAGCAGCCGGCCGCCCTCGTGGTAGCCGACCAGGAGCGCCCCGAAGGGATCGCCGGGGGTGAAGCCGGTGACCACGAAGTCGTCGCTCTTGACGGCCTTGACCTTGAGCCAGAAGGGGCTCCGCTGGCCGGGCACGTACGTCGACTCGCGGTGCTTGGCCATCACCCCTTCCAGGCCCCGCTCCAGGCAGGCCTCGAACAGCTCGACCCCCTCTTTCTCGATGTGGTCGGGGACGAAGATGTGGCCACCGCCGGTAACGCACCTGCGGAGCCTGGCCCGGCGCTTGATCAGCGGCTGGCGGGCGAGCGGGCGCGCCGCCGCGTAGAGCACGTCGAAGGCGAGGAACGCCAGCGGTCGGGTATCGGCCATGCTGGCGCCGGCGGCGAGGCGGGCGCGCAGCGCCGGGTAGTCGGGCCGGCCCTCGGAGTCCGTGGCCACTAGCTCGCCGTCGAGGACGGTCTCCGGGGTCACCTGCCGGCCGAGGGCGGCGATCTCGGGCAGGAGGTGGGTCAGGTCGCGGAGGCCGCGGTCCTGGACCCGGACGCGGCCCTCGTGATCCACGAAAAGAAGCGCCCGGAGGCCGTCCCACTTGACCTCGAAGAGGTAGTCCTCGGAGCTGAAGGGGGCCTCCGCCGAGACCGCCTGCATCGGGCGCAGGGCGGCTGGGAAGGCCTCCAGGTCGATCGCCAGTTGGTCGGAGTCCGCTGTCATCAGCCTCCTCGGGAGGCTGATGACATGGTGCGACCCGCCGAGTCGCCTTTCATCGTGTCCCCTAGGCTAGGCGCAACGGGTCTAGACGGCTCGGCGGCTCCTCGCGGCGGCGGGCTTGCGAGCCGGGGCCTTGGCCGAGCGCTGCTTGTGGGCCGCGTCCACCGACGCCTTGAGCGCCTCCATGAGGTCCATCACCTTGGGGGCCGCCGCCTCGGCGGGGGCGCTGATCACCTCCTGGCCCTCCACCTTGGCGGTGACGACCTGCATCAGCGCCTGGTGGTACTCGTCCTGGAAGCGGGCGGGGTCGAAGGAGTCCTCGGCCAGGCTCTGGACCAGGCTCTTGGCCATCGCCAGCTCCTTGGGGTTGACCTTGACCGAGTCGTCGTCCAGGCCCTTCAAGCCGGCGGTGGAACGGATCTCGTCGGGCCAGTGGAGCGTGTTCATCAGCATCACGCCGTCGGCCGGGGTCATGGCACAGAGGTGCTCGCGATCGCGGAAGGCGACCTTGGCCACAGCCAGCATGCGGGTCTCCTCGAGCGCTCGCTTGAGCAGGTGGTAGGGCTTCTTGCCGGCGTCCTCGGGCTCCACGTAGTACGCCGACTTGAAGTAGAGCCCGGCCTGGATGTCGCCGGCCGGGATGAACTCGTTGATCTCGATGCTGTGGGCGGTGGGGAGCGGGAGGTTGTCGAGATCAGCGTCCTCCATGACCACGAAGTTCTCGCTGCTGACCTCGTAGCCCTTGACGATCTCGGAGAACTGGACCTCGTGGTCGCCGGAGGCGCACCAGCGCTTGTACTTGATCGGCGACATGTGCTCGGAACAGAGCTGGCGGAACGACACCGAGTGCGATTCGGTGGCGATGTAGAGGCGCACGGGGATGCTGACCATCCCGAAGCTCACGACGCCCTTCCACATCGACCTTGGCATTGGCGGCATCCAATGTTACTTGAGATCGGCCGTCGTGAACTTACTTTCTGTAGCCGGAGGCCAGGTCGGGGACCGGCCGCCGAGACCGGCCGCCGCTAATCTGTTGCCCGTGCGGCTGGGCGATTTCGAGATCCACCTGCTGGTGGCGGGCGGCTGGCGTGCTGACGGGGGCGCCATGTTCGGGGTGGTGCCGAAGGCGCTCTGGCAGCGCCAGAAGCCCGCCGATGAGAACAACCTGGTGCGCTGCGCCTGCGTCGGCGTGGTGGTCAGGCACCACGGCCGGGTGATCGTGTGCGAGACCGGGATCGGGACCAAGCTGGACGAGAAGCGGGCCCGCCAGTTCCAGGTCTGGGAGCCGGACGGGTTGCTCACCGCCCTCCGGGGCATCGGGGTCAGGCCGGACGAGGTCGACCTGGTGACCACCACCCACCTCCACTGGGACCACGCCGGTGGCTTCACCCGCCGCCACCAGGCCGGGGGCTGGCAGCTCACGTTCCCGAGGGCCCGGCACATCGTGCAGCGCGCGGAATGGGACTTCGCGATGGCACCCGACCCGCGCTCTCGGGCCGGCTACATGGAGGACGACCTGGCCCCGGTGGCCGAGGCTGGGCTGGTCGAGTTCGTGGATGGCGACGCGGAGGTGGTGCCGGGGCTGGTGCTCCGCCAGACCGGCGGCCACACGCCAGGTCACCAGCTGGTGATGTTCCGGGCCTCGGACGACCTCGCCTGCGTGGTCACCGGCGACCTGCTGGCCACGCGACCCAACCTCCGCCTGCCCTGGGTTCCGGCGGCCGACCTCGATGTGCTTCGCACGATCGAGGAGAAGGCGCGGCTGCTCGCCGAGGCCGCCGACCATCGCTGGCTGCTGGTGCTCGGCCACGAGGTCGAGCAGGCGGCCGGCTACGTCGACGGCCAGGGGGGGTGGACCCCGGAGCCCGAGCTGGCCGGGCCATGAAAAAGGGTCGCGGGAGCGCAGGCCGGCAAAATTTACAAGTAGCCTAGGCGCCGCGCGGGCCGCCGGATAGCCTGCCGTCCATGCTCGCGCGGGTCCTCACCAGCCTGGTCCACGGCCTCGAAGGCCACCTCGTCGAGGTCCAGGTCGATGCCTCCAACGGCATCCCCGGCTTCTTCTTGGTCGGCCTGGCCACGGGCTCGGTGCGCGAGGCCCGGGAGCGGGTCAGGGCGGCGATCCGGAACAGCGGGCTGCCCTTCCCCCAGCGCCGACTGACCGTCAACCTGGCCCCGGCCGAGCTCCGCAAGGAGGGCTCCGGGCTGGATCTCGCCATCGGCGTCGCGATCTGCCTGGCGGCGCTGGGGCGAGCGTCCCCGGTGGGTGCCGGCTTCCTCGGCGAGCTCGGGTTGGACGGCGGCCTGCGCCACGCCAACGGGGTGCTGGTGGCCGCACGCTGCCTGGCCCGGCACGGGGTCCGAGAGCTGTTCGTGCCCGAGGCCGACGCCGAGGAGGCGGCTCTGGCGGGCGGGCTCGTGGTAATGCCCTGCCCCAACCTGGGCTCGGTGATGGCCCACCTGGACGGCACCGCGCCGCTGCCCCCACGAGGCGACCGGCCCGTGCTCACGATCGGCGGCGGCTGTGACCACGACCTGGCCGAGGTCCAGGGTCAGGAGGCGGCCCGGCGGGCGCTGGAGGTGGCGGCGGCGGGCGGTCACCACCTGCTCCTCACCGGTCCCCCAGGGGCCGGGAAGACGATGCTCGCACGCTGCCTGGGCGGCCTCCTGCCCGACCTCTCCCTCGAGCAGGCGCTGGAGCTGGCCCAGGTCCGCAGCGTCGTCGGGGAGCTGCCCGCGGGAGGTCCGCTCGACCTCTCGCGGCCCTTTCGGGCGCCCCACCACACGGTCTCCACAGCGGGCCTGGTGGGGGGCGGGTCGGGCCACGGTGTGCCGGGCGAGATCACCCGCGCCCAAGGGCGCGTGACAGTAACTTCCTAGACGATTTGGACCCACCGGGCGAGCCTGGGACGGTTAAGGCTCGCGGGCCGGGCGATTCAGGCGGTGATGGTAGTGGTGCAGCGTGCGGCAGTTCGCGTCGCAGAACTGGCGGCGACTGTTCCCGACACCCTCGATGACTCGCCCGCACTGCTTGCATGAGACGGAGCGAGCCGGGCGGTAGGCCAGCTCAAGCTGTAGGAGCAGATAGAGCGCGGAGAGCAGCGAGTCAGGCCAGTGGAGGATTTCGCCGCCCCGGTATGGGTGGGCGACGCTGCTCATGTGCCCTTCGAGCCGCCCGTTCACCGTCTTGTAAACGCGTAGCCGATCGGGATTGATCACGCCCCTGCCGTCCCATGAGCGGCTGCGCACCACGTCCCACGCCTGGACAATCCCTCGCATGGCCGCGATCTCGCGGGTCCAGAGTGCGTGTGACTCAGCCGACCTGAGGATGCCCGCGACCGCGACCACCTCCGAGTAACCGTTCAGCAGGCCGAAGCGGCTGGCGAAATGCTCGATCTCCGCGTCGCTGTTCAGGGCGGCAAATTGCCGATGTAGACGCCGCCGGTCGAGCGGCGCGTACAGTCGAACCTCCTCCCCTGCTGGCCGCTCAGCAATCAGCCACGGTCCTGGTCCTGGTCCTGGTCCGGGGTCCTGGTCCGGCGGTACAACGACATCTGCCCGCCAGGACACCCCCGCCTTGGGCACCAGCCACCTGAAGGCAAACGGGCGCTTGACGATCTGAGCCTCGGTGATCACATCCTCGGGTTGTCTACGCAACTTCTACGGAAAGGCCATTGTAACGCATCGGCAGGGGTGGCAACCTTTGCAGCATGGATTTGACGTTGGGGGCGGCCGCTGCCGTCTTGGGTGTCTCGGAGAACACGGTGCGCCGGATGGTCCGGCGCGGCGAGCTGCGGAGCTGGCGCACGCCGGGCGGACACCGGCGCCTGGACCGCGTCGAGGTGGCCATGTCCGAACGCCAGAGTAAAGGGGACCCACCTAGGGCCGAAACGATGACGTAAAGGAGGTCCACCACCTTGGCCAGCCCGCTGGCTCCATTACCGTGGCGGCTGCAACGTCCAACCACGC
>JBBSHA010000076.1:0-8605 GCA_038253595.1 Candidatus Dormibacterales bacterium | reverse complement strand
TCAGCATCCGCCGGCCCGGCCGGCCGCAGGGGCACGGCTCGGGGTTGAGGATGGTGCGGTCCCGGGTCCGGTAGCGGACGATCGGGCTGGCCTCCCTCTGCAGGCTGGTCAGCACCAGCTCGCCCTCCTCCCCGTCGGCGAGCGCGGTTCCTGTCTCGGGGTCCACGGTCTCGGCGTGGAAGTGGTCCTCGAAGATGTGCAGACCATCGTGCTGGTGGCACTCGACGGCGACCCCGGGGCCGCCCAGCTCGGTCAACCCGTAGACGTCGAAGGCCTCCAGGCCGAGCCCGGCCTCGATCTGGCGGCGCATGCCGTCGGTCCAAGCCTCAGCCCCGAAGAAGCCGGCCTTCAGCCGCACCGGGGCAGCCCCCGGCTCGCGCTCCAGCGCCTCGGCCAGGACCAGCGCGTAGGAGGGCGTGCAGGTGAGGACGGTGCTGCCGAGGTCCCGCATCAGCAGCACCTGGCGCTGCGTCACCCCGCTGCTGGTGGGCAGCACCGTGCAGCCGATCCGCTCGGCGCCCATGTGGAAGCCGAGGCCCCCGGTGAAGAGGCCGTAGCCGTAGGCGTTCTGGACCACGTCCGCCGCCGTCACGTCGGCCGCCCGCAGGACCCGCTCCATGCACTCCGCCCAGCGCTCCAGATCGGCCCGCGTGTAGCCGGTGACCACCGGCCGGCCGGTGGTGCCGCTGGAGGCGTGGACGCGGACCACCTCGGCCAGGGGCACCGCCAGCATCGCGTACGGGTAAGCGGCGCGGAGATCGTCCTTCTCGGTCAGGGGCAGCTCGGCGATGCGGTCCAGGCTCTCCAGGCGGGCGGCCGGCAATCGCTCGCGATAGAAGGGGATCCGCTCGCGGACGCGCTCCAGGAGCAAGTTCCACCGCTCCAGCGCCTGGCTCGGGGCGACCCTCATGGAGGGCTATTATCGACGCCCAGATGGCACCAGACGACCGCCGGCTGTACCCCTGGGCCGTCCAGGGTTCACTCCACCCGCTGACCATCACCGGCGCCCGCGGCAGCTGGTTCTTCGACGCGGGCGGCGGCCGCCACCTGGACCTGGGCGGCCAGCTCGCCTACATGAACATCGGCCACGGTCACCCCAGGGTGGTGGAGGCCATCCAGCGCCAGGCCGCCGAGCTGTCCGTGATCGGCCCCAACTTCGCCACCCGGCCGTCGGCCCGGCTCGCCGAGATGCTGGCCGAGGTCACGCCCGGCGAACTGAACCGCACCTTCTTCACCAACGGCGGGGCCGAGGCCAACGAGTACGCGATCCGGATCGCCCGCCAGGTCACCGGCCGGCACAAGATCGTGAGCCGCTACCAGAGCTACCACGGCTCCACGCTGGGCGCGATCACGGCGACCGGGGAGAACCGGCGCCTCTACTCGGAACCGGGCGCGGCCGGTTTCGTGAGGACGCTCGACCCCTACCGTTTCCGCTGCCCCTTCTGCGGCGACCGGGAGCGCTGCACCCTGGCCTGCGCCGATGCCGTCGAGCAGACCGTCATCGGCGAGGGGCCGGAGACCATAGCGGCGATCATCGTGGAGCCGATCACCGGCCTCAGCGGCCTGGTGGTGCCCCCCGACGGCTACCTGCGCCGCCTCCGCGACCTCTGTGACCGGCACGGCATCATGCTCGTCTTCGACGAGGTGATCACCGGCTTCTGCCGGACCGGACGCTGGTTCGCGGCGGAGCACTGGGGCGTGACGCCGGACATCATGACCGTCGCCAAGGGAATCACCTCCGGCTACGTCCCGCTCGGAGCGACCATCGTCTCTGAGCGGGTGGCCGCCTACTTCGACGACCACTACCTGGGCGCCGGCCTGACGTACGCCGCCCACCCGCTGGCCTGCGCGGCCGGCTGCGCCACCCTGGAGGTCTACCTGGAGGAGGGCCTTGCCGAGCGCGCCGCCGCCACCGGCGAGGGGTTGATGGCGCGGCTCCAGGAGATGGCGGGCCGCCACCCGGCAGTGGGTGAGGTCCGCGGCCTCGGCCTGCTGGCGGGCATCGAGCTGGTCCGTGACCGGCGCACGCGCGAGCCCCTCAGCCCGCAGCGGACCGAGGAACCCCTCAGCCCGGCCATGGCCGAGGTCCGCCAGGCGGTGATAGGGCGCCGCGTGTGGCCGCTCTTCCGCTGGAACCTGGTCGTGCTGGCCCCGCCCCTCAACATAAGCGCCGAGGAGCTGGAGGAGGGGCTGGCCGCCATCGAGGCGGGCCTGGAGGCGGCCGACCGGGCGCTCGCCTGATGGACCCGGCAGAGCGGGCCGGGGCCGCAGCCCGGGTGCGGGCGATCTGTCTCGCCCTGCCCGCCGCCTCGGAGCGGCTCAGCCACGGTTCCCCGGCCTTCTTCGCCGGTCGCCGCCAGTTCGCCACCCTGCTCAGCGACCACCACGGCGACAGCCGCTTCGCCCTCTGGTGCGCGGCGGCGCCGGTGATGCAGGGGACGCTGGTCGAGGCCGACCCCGAGCGCTTCTTCGTGCCCCCCTATGTGGGCCACCGAGGCTGGATCGGCGTCCGGCTCGACCGCGGGCTGGGCTGGCCGGAGCTGGCCACCCTGCTGGCCGACGCCCACGCGGCGGTGACCGCAAGGGTGCCGGGGGCGCGGCGGTGAGCGCGGGCTCCGATTTCTGGGATGCCGCCGGTGCCGCCCGCTGGCGCTCGCTGGCCGAGGCCCGGGCCCGCTACCTGGGCCGCCCCACCCTGCGCATGCTGGACGCGGCTGAGCTGAGCCCCGGCGACGCGGTCCTCGACCTCGGGACCGGGACCGGCGACTCCGCGCTCCTGGCCGGCCGCCGGGTGGGCGCGACCGGCAGGGTGCTGGCCACCGACCTCTCGGCGGCGATGCTGGCGGGCGCCGCGGCGGCGGTGGCCGCGGCCGGGCTGGCCAACGTCGAGACCCGGGTCATGGACGCCGCCGCCATCGACGTCGAGCCGGAGAGCTTCGACGCCGTGATCGCCCGGCTCTCGCTACAGTTCGTCCCCGACCTGGCCGCCGCCATGGCCGGGGTCAACCGGGCGCTCCGTTCGGGTGGCCGGCTGGCGGCCCTGGTCTGGGACGCGGCCGAGTCCAACCGCTTCATGCTGGCGGCGCTGGACGGGGTCGAGCAGGCCGGCTTCGAGCGGCCCGCCGATCCCACTCTGCTGGGGCCCTTCCAGCTCGGCGACCGGGGCCGGCTGGAGGCCGAGCTGAGGCGGGCGGGGCTGGTCGACGTGACGGTGGAGCGGATCTCCCTCGAGCGCCGCTTCAGCACGCTGGAGAGCGCCGCCGAGGCGGTCTGGGAGAGCACCATCGGGGCGGCGGTCTGGCGCGACCTAGACGGAGAGCGCCGGCCCGCGGTGGCGGCCCGGGTGCTGGAGATCCTGGAGGCGGGGCGGAGCGGCGACGAGCTGGCCTTTCCGGGCGCGCTGCTGCTCCTCAGCGGCACCTGTTGACGGCGCCTCTCAGCTGAGCCGGGCGAAGGTCACGGTGACGTTGAAGGCCCGGCACCAGACGACCACAGAATGGACGGCGCCCAGGTCCAGGCCGGCCGGCAGTGGGTAGTTGAAGGAGCCGTCGGTGGCCTTGAGCGGCCCCAGGTCGGTGTAGTGGCCGGGCCGGCCGTCGGCGGCGTCGGACAGGTAGACGAACATGTTGGGGGCACCCGCGATGGCGACCCCCTCGAAGCGGAGGACCTGGCCGCCGGGCGGACCCGACAGCGTGACGGGGCCGCTCCCGTAGTGGACAGTGTCAATCCGCTGCAGCTCGCCGCTGAGGGTGACGGCCGGGGGCGCCGGAGGCGGAGTGGCGGGGGCCGTACCCGGGGAGACGGCGGCCGGGGCGACCGGCGCCGCGGCGGCGGGGGTGGACGGCTGCAGGGGTGGCTCGACCAGCGTCGAGCGGACGAAGAGGGGGACCACACCGTAGACCAGCAGCGGGACGGCTGCGAGCACGACCACCAGGGCCGCGATGGCGGTGAGGAGGCGGCGGCGGGTCAGCGCCCGCGCCCCACCGCGAGCGGCGGGGGCCGGTGCCGCCGGCTCCGCTCCAGGTGATCGGCGCACACCGGACATGGGCTGCTCATTCAGACCGCTCCACGCGACGCCCGTGTGACTGGGCTCCGGCCGCGAAGCCCGCGGGTCGCGGCTCCGGCGGGTTGGCTCCGGCCGCGAATGGTGGCACATTGACCGCATGGAATCGGCTGAGAGACACCGGCTGCGGGAGGTGCCCCGCGGCCGCGCGCCCTGGCGCCGCTGGGGCCCCTAACTCAGCGAGCGCGGCTGGGGCACCGTGCGCGAGGACTACAGCGCCGATGGCTCGGCCTGGGAGTTCTTCCCGCACGACCACGCTCGCTCCCGCACCTACCGCTGGAACGAGGACGGCCTGGCCAGATCTGCGACGACCGCCAGACCGGCTTGCCCACCACCGCCGGTGGTCATCACGCCGGGCCAGGCTGCGGGAGATGACAAACGGACGCCAGCGCAGCTTTACGGCTGCTAGAACCTTGTCAAGGCCCTTGTTTGGCCACGCCAGTGCGCGCTTTCAAGCGCCGTTCGTGCGCGCGCCAGTTCTCCTGGAGGTTGCGGATCAGGGCCGGGCTGTACATGCAGAGGGCCTGCTCGCGCGCGTACACGGCCATGTAGCGCCGGAAGGAGTCGACCGGCTCGGCCAGGACCCGGAGCGCCTTGCGGTTGGCGACCGCCGAAGTCATGCCCGAGCTGAGCAATTGGTCGGCGTCGTCGGCGATGGCGGCATCCATCCCGCCCGGCTCCACGATCCGGTCACAGAGCAGCGCCCCGTCGGGGCCGTCCGCTGGGAAGGCGCGCTCGAACATCACGGCCTGGCGAGCGGCTCGCTCGCCCATGAAGCGGAGCAGCCGCTGGTTGGCGTTGCCGGGGATGATCCCCTCCTTGCGCGCCGGCAGGCTGAAGTAGCTGCCGCGCTCGGCCAGCACCCGGTCCATCACCAGCAGCAGCTGGCAGCCGCCGCCGATCGCGAAGGACTCCACCGCCGCGATCCATGGCTTCTCGGCCGTCTCCTCCAGCCCCAGCCGGAAGTCGACGCCGCTCCAGTGGCCCCGGTAGATCTTGGCCAGCAGCCCCAGCTCGCGGGCGATCATGAAGTCCACGAAGGCGATCTGCCCGTGGTAGAGGTGGGTCAGGTTGAGGCCCGCGTTGAAGACCCGCCGGCCGGCGTGGAGGGGGTGGTCCACGACCCCGCCCCGGAGCACCCCCACCTCGATCTCGGGGTCGAGCAGCACCAGGTCGACGGCGATCTCCAGGGCGGCGGTGGCGGCGTCGTCCTCGGCGTTGAGGAAGGCCAGGTTGCGGAGCTCCACCCGGCCGGTGCGGCCCTGCCGCTCCACATGGGCGAGGCCGAGGTCGGCCCGGCCCTCGCGCTGGAACCGCTCCCGCCACGCCAGCGCCTCGGGCCGCGGCCGCATCATCGCGTGCACCAGGTGGAGGCCGGCCCGGGGGTCGGCAAGCACCCGCGCCAGCCACGCGCCCTGGCGCACCTCGGCCCCCGCCTTGGCCTCCTGCATCCGGGTCCGCTCCTCGCCGATCTCGGCCCGCGTCGGCAGCTGCCCGGGCTCCCGCTCGGCGGCCAGGAACACCAGCTCCTCGACCCTGATCTCGCGCGTGCAGCCGGCTGTCAGATCCTCGTAGAGGGCGACCGGATCGTCCACACCCAGCAGTGTGCGCCGCTCGCCGAGCGCGAGCCCAGCGGCCGCCCCCCGGCCCTCGATACACTCGCCAGGTGACGGTTCGCGTCGCCTCCCTCAGTCCCTACCCCGAATCCGTGGTGCGAGATCTGTTCGCCGGCCGCGATGTCGAGATCGGGGTGGCTCCGACCCCGGCCTCGCCGGCCGCCGTGCTGGAGCTGGTGGCCGGGGCCGACCTCGTCCTCGGCGACCGGCGCCATCAGAACCGGGTCGGCCGCGACGTCCTGGAACGGATGGACAGCTGCCGCCTGTACCAGCAGCCCAGCGTCGGCTTCGACGTGATCGACCACCGCGCCGCCGCCGAGCTGGGCATCCCGGTCGCCAATGCCGCCGGCTACAACCGCGACGCGGTAGCCGACTGGGTGATCATGGCCGTTCTGACCCTGCTCCGCCAGGGCAGCTGGAGCGACCACCGCATGCGCCAGGGCGAGTGGCCCTACTCGCGCATGCGGGGCCGGGAGCTGGGCGCGCAGACCGTGGGGATCGTGGGCGCCGGCAACACCGGCAACGCGGTGGCCTCCCGGCTGCGCGCGTTCGGCTGCCGGCTCCTGGTCACAGACTCGGTGCCGCGGAGCGTCGCGGGCGCCGAGGTCATGGCCCTGGACGGCCTGCTGGAGCAGGCTGACGTGGTCACCGTCCACGTTCCCCTCGACCTTGAGACGCGGGCGCTGATCGGGGAGGCGGCGCTGGCCCGCATGAAGCCGGGGGCGATCCTCATCAACGCCAGCCGGGGACCGGTGGTCGACGAGGCGGCGCTGGTGCGGGCGCTGGCTTCGGGCCACCTGGGAGGGGCCGGGCTGGACGTCTTCGAGCAGGAGCCGGTGGACCCCGGCTCGCCCCTGCTCGCGTTCGAGAACGTGTTCGTGACCCCCCACATCGGCGGCCTCACCGACCAGGCCGACCAGCGTCTGCTCGAGCTCTGCGCCGCCAACCTGACCCGCGTCCTGGACGGCGCCCTACCCTTCAACATCGTCAACGGGGTGAGTCGGAGAGCGTGAGCACGCTGCGCGAGCTGTGGGATGGCGGCGGGGTGACGGTGGGCGCCTGGTGCGTCATGCCGGGCGCCTTCTCGGCCGAGCTGATGGGCCGCTGCGGTTTCGACTGGGTGTGCGTGGACACCCAGCACGGCCTGGTCGGCCACGACCAGATGGCGCTGATGATCCAGGGCCTGGCGATCACCGGGACCCCCGCTTTCGTGCGCGTGCCCTGGAACCAGCCGGGCGACATCATGAAGGCGCTCGACGCGGGCGCGCAGGGCGTTGTGGTGCCCATGGTCAACTCCGCCGAGGAGGCCCGGCGCGCCGTCGCCGCCGCCCGCTACCCCCCGGAGGGGACGCGCAGCTGGGGCCCGATCCGGGCCGCGCTGGGGGTCGACGGCTACACGCCCGCCGCCGCCAACCGCCGGGTCGTGGTGACGGTGATGATCGAGACGCCGGCCGGGCTCCAGGCGGCGGACGAGATCCTGGCCGTGCCCGGGGTGGACGCCGTCTACGTTGGCCCCAACGACCTCGCGGTGGGGCATGGCCTGCCCCCCTCCAGCGACGCCGAGAACCCCGAGCACCGGCGCCTGATCGAGGCCATCCTGGCTTCGGCCCAGCGCCACCGGGTGGTGGCCGGCATCCACTGCGGCAGCCTGGAGACGGCCCGCATGTGGCGGGGGAGCGGCTTTCGGATGCTGAACGTCAACTCCGACGCCGTCTTCATGCGCCAGGCCGCCCTGGAGGTCGTGAACGGCCTGGCCGGGGAGCCGGCGGCGGCCAAGGCGCCGGGCAGCTATGCCTGACCCGGTCCTCGAGAACCTGCGCCGCTACGACACGCCGACCCTGGCCAACGCCATCGAGACCTTCGACGTCCGGCCCCGCGACGAGGGTTTCATGAGTCTGGATGTAAGGTGCATCTTCCCCGACCTGGGGGTGATGATCGGCTACGCGGCCACCGCCACCATCCGGGCGCGGGGGCCCGGCCCCGAGGACCAGTCGGCGCTCTGGGCCCACGTCCGCAGCGTGGCGGCGCCCCGGGTCGTCGCCGTCCAGGACCTCGACGAGCCCGCCGGCCACGGCTCGCTCTGGGGCGAGGTCAACGCCACCATCTTCGGGGCGCTGGGCTGCGTCGGCGCCGTCACCGACGGCTGCGTGCGTGACCTGGGCGAGGCCCGGGGGATGGGCTTTCACTTCTTCGCCCGCGGGGCCGGGGTCTCCCACGCCTACGTGCGCGTCGAGCAGACGGGAATCCCGGTCCGGATCGGGGGCCTGGAGGTCAGCCCCGGCGACCTCCTCCACGGCGACCAGCACGGCGTCCTCCTGGTCCCGGCCGGCCTGGCGTCCGAGCTGCCGGCCGCCGCCGAGCGGGTGATCGCCCGCGAGCAGGAGCTGCTGCGCTGGGTGCGCTCGGACCGGTTCGACTTGGGCCAGCTGGGCGCGATGCGGGGCGCCCAGCACTGATGGCCGGGAATCGCCGCCTCAGCGCCACCCTCTACGACGGTATCCCGCGGGCGGCCGCCCGCTCCTTCTTGCTCGGCATCGGCTACACCCACGAGGACCTCCACAAGCCGGTCGTCGGAGTGACCCACTCCTGGATCGAGACCATGCCCTGCAACTTCAACCACCGGGAGATCGCGGGCCACGTCAAGGCGGGCGTGCGCCGCGCCGGCGGCACTCCGATGGAGGTCAACACGATCGCCATCTCGGACGGCATCAGCATGGGCACCGAGGGCATGAAGGCGTCGCTGGTCTCGCGCGAGCTGATCGCCGACTCCATCGAGCTGGTGGCCCGTGGCCACTACTTCGACGGCCTCGCCTGCATCACGGCCTGCGACAAGACGGTGCCGGCAGCGGCGCTGGTCATGGCCCGGCTCGACCGGCCGGCGCTGCTCCTCTACTCCGGCTCGATCCTGCCCGGCATGCACCGCGGT
>JBBSHA010000075.1:0-8626 GCA_038253595.1 Candidatus Dormibacterales bacterium | reverse complement strand
CGCCGACCTGGTGCTGGTCGATCCCGGGCTCGAGTGGGTGGTGAGCGACCGAGAGGTGCTCTCCCGGGCCGGCTGGTCGCCCTTCGCCGGCCGGGCGCTGCGGGGCCGCGCTGTCCGGACCTACCTGCGGGGCGTTCTTGCCGCCGACCGTGGCCGCGTGCTGGCGAATCCCAGGGAGGGCCGGTTCCTGACCGGTCCGGGCGCCCGATGAGCGAAGCGGGGAGGCTTGCCGGTCGCCGGGTAGTGGTGACAGGGGCCGCAGGCGGGATCGGACGGGCGCTCGCGCTGGGGGTCGCGGCGGCGGGCGCCTCGGTCGTGTGCGCCGACGTCGACGGGGCAGGTGTGGAGGCGACGGGGCGCCAGGTCCGGGCCGCGGGCGGCTCTGCCTGGCACCTGGCGGCGGACCTGGTGGACATCGCGAGCGTGGATCGGCTGCTCGCCGGGGCCGTCGAGCGAATGGGCGGGGCCGACCTGCTGTACGCCAACGCCGGGGGCTCGCGCGGGGAGACCGTCCCCTTCCTGGAGATGACCCCCGAGAACTGGCGCGGGATGGTCGATCGCAACCTGACCACCGCCTTCAATTGCGGGCTGGTGTTCGCCCGGCACATGGCGTCCGCGGGCGGCGGCTCGATCGTCTTCACCTCCTCGCAGCTGAGCGAGGTGACGCGGCCGGGCCTTGCCCACTATGCCGCGGCCAAAGGCGCGCTCCGGCAGCTGGTCAAGAGCATGGCGGTCGACCTGGCGCCTCACGGCATCCGGGTCAACGCCTTCGCGCCGGGCCCGACCCTGACGCCGGGCAACCGCGAGTTCTTCTCGCGCCCGCAGGTGCGTGAGGCCAACCTCCGCCTGCTGCCGATGGGCCGGGTCGCCGAGCCCGAGGAGATGGTCGGCGCGGCCGTCTTCCTGGGCTCCGACGAGGCGTCCTACGTGACCGGCGCCACACTCATGGTCGACGGCGGCTACACGCTGCTGTGAGCCGCCACCCCGAGCACCAGCCGGCCGTTGACGCGTCCCGCCTCCAGGCGCTCGATCGCCTCGTTGAGCTGCTCCAGGGGGAGTACCTCGTCGATCACCGGGGTGACAAGGCCATCGGCGACCATCCTCACGACGTGTTCCATGTCGGCCCGGGTGGCGTACCGGGAGCCGAGAACGGACTGCTCCCAGAGGACCAGCTGGTCGCTGGACACCGCCATCAGCTCCCCGACCTGGTAGCCGACAGCGACGATCCGACCGCCCGGGCGCAGCAGCCGCCGGGCCTGCTCGAGCAGCGCCGGGATCCCGGTCGTCTCGAGCACCACGTCCGCCATGTCGCCGCCGGTCAGCGAGTTCACGTGCTCGTGGGCGGCGGCCGACGCCACCGCCTCGCGGACGCCGGCACGCCGAGCGGCCTCCAGCTTGGCCTCCACGTCCACTCCCACCACGTGGGCTCCCGCCACCTGGGCGATGAGGGCGGCGTGGAGGCCGACCCCGCCCAGGCCGAGCACGACGGCCAGCTCACCCGGCTGCACGCGGCCCCTGGGGCCGACCGCCCGGTAGGCCGTGCCCATGGCGCACGTCATGGCCGGGGCCTGGTTGACCGGGATGTGGTCGGGTACCGGGATGAGGTTCTCGACCGGGGCGCTCACGTACTCCTGGAAGCCCCCGGGGTGGGTGAAGCCCATCCAGGCCACCAGGTCGGTGCAGAGGTGCTCCTCGCCGCGGCGGCAGGAGGCGCAGCGGTGGCAGGCCCAGAGGTGGTGGATGATCACCCGCTGCCCCGGCTGCGGCCGACTGGGCCCGTTGACCTCGACCACCCGCCCCGACACCTCGTGGCCCGCGACGTGCGGCAGCGCCAGGCTCCCCGAGTAGGGCATCCGGCCCCGGATCGTCTTGACGTCGCTGAAGCAGAGCCCGCACGCCAGCACCTCGACCAGCGCGTGCCCGGGTGGCGGAGCGGGGCGCGGAAGCTCCAACATCTGGAGGGGGCTGCCGTAGGCGGTCACCGCCATCGCTCGCATCGCAAAAGGTTAATCGGCCGGCATCCGCGACACCGGCACATGAACTGAGGAGTCGACAATGACCATCGGTTGGGGAATCATCGGGATCGGCCGGATCGCCGACACCGCCATGGCGCCCGCCATCGCGGCGGACGCCGGCAGCACTCTGGAGGCGGTCGTCAGCCGGGACCAGGGCCGGGCGCGGGCGTTCGCCGACAAGCACGGGGCGGCCTCGGCCGGCACCAGCTACGAGGAGATGCTGTCCAACCCCAAGGTCGGCGCGGTCCTGATCTGCACGCCCAACACGCTTCATCCCGACCAGGTGGTGGCGGCCGCCCGCGCCGGCAAGCACGTGCTCTGCGACAAGCCGCTGGGTGGGAACGCCGCCGGCGCCGCACGGGCGCTGGAGGCCTGCGAGCGGGCCGGCGTCAAGCTCGGCATCAACTTCCAGACCCGCCACCACGCCTGCTTCCAGGAGGCCCGCCAGGTGATCGCCCGGGGCAGGATCGGCGAGGTCGTCTCGGCCCAGGTCGACGCCAGCGCGGGCTCGGCCCCGCTCGGCGGGTGGCGCACGGACCCCGGCCTGGCGGCGCTCGGCGCCACCAACAACATCGCCGTCCACATCCTCGACCTCGTGCGGTTCCTGCTCGACGAGGACCCCACCGAGGTGGTCGCGATGTTCGAGGTCGGCCGTGCCGATGAGCTCGAGCGGCTGCCGATGGTGCTGATGCGCCACCCTCGCGGCGCCCTGGTCTACGCCAACGGCAACCAGCTGACCGCAAAGCCTCTGAACGACCTCGTCATCCACGGGACCAAGGGCAGGATCGATGCCCGCGGCGTCACGCGACCGGGCCAGGTCGGCCGTATGCGGATCGTCGACGAGGAGGGCGAGACCGACGCGGAGTACCGCACCCACGACGCCTACGAGCGGACGGTGGCGGCCTTCACGGAAGCGGTCTCCCAGGGCCGGGAGCCCAACCCCTCAGGGCTGGACGGGCTCCGCAGCGTGCAGCTGACCGACGCCATCCGGCGATCGGCTCGGGAGGGCAGGGTGGTGAAGGTGGGCGAGTAGAGGCGGGCTCAGCCGGGGAGCAGCAGCCGCTCGTCCCAGGCGGTCCTGGTCAGGGCGCGGCCGCCCTGCTCGGTGACCAGGATCGTGTCCTCGAGCCGGACCCCGGCCCCGCCCCGGACCCCCGGGACCCAGATCAGCGGCTCCACCGCAAAGGTCATGCCGGGCTGGAGGACGACGGTCTCCGCGCCGGGGAGGTCCTCGCCTATATAGGGTGGCTCGTTGGCGCCCATCCCGACGCCGTGCCCGATGAACAGGCTGATGAAGTTGCCGCCCAGGCCATGGCGGTCGGCCACCTCGTGCACCGCGCGGGCCACCTCGTCATTGGTGTTGCCGGCCTTCATGGCGGCGGTGGCGGCGCCGAGCGCCTCGTGGACCGCCGTGTAGACCTCCTGCTGGCGCCGCGAGGGACGCCCGCACACCACCGTGCGGCCCATGTCCCCGAAGTAGCCCGCCCACATGGCGCCGATGTCGATGAACACGAGGTCGCCCTCGCGGATGATCTTGTCGGAGGGGATCCGGTTGGGCGGCGCCATGTGCTCGCCGGAGGCGACGAAGGGTGTGCTGACGTGGGGCATCTCGCCCCCCAGCCGGAACAGCGCGTGCATCGCCTCGGCGACCACGTCCGTCTCCCGGACGCCGGGTCGGACCGCGTCGATGGCGGCCTGGGTGACGGCCTCCGCGATGGCGGCGGCCTCCTCCATGAGAGCGATCTCCTCGGGCAGCTTGATCAGCCGCGCCTGGTGCATGGCGGCGTCGCCGTCCGCCAGGCGGACCCCCGGCAGCAGCTCGCCGATCGCATCGACCAGGGCGAAGCCGGACTCGTCGAGCCCCAGCCTGCAGCCGGCCAGGCCGTGCCTCTCGAGCAGCGGACCGATCGTCGACTCCACGGCTCCCCTGACCAGCCCGCGGGCCTCCATGATCGGGACCGCGTGGATCTCCTCCAGCCAGGGCATGACCAGCCGCGCGCGCTGGACCTCGCCGCCCGAGGCGAGCAGGATCGGCGCCCGGCCAGGCAGCAGCAGGCAGCCGTTGAGGACCGCGCTCTTGCCGGCGATGATCTGGGCGCGCAAACCCGTCAGGTAGCGGACGTTCTCGTCCTTCCACACCAGCAGGGCGTCGAGACCGGCCGCCGCGATCGCCTGGCGCGCCTTCTCGATGCGCCTCTCGCGCAGCAGGTGGGGGTCGGGCCGGTGCTCGTAGTCGGCCCGGAACTGCCCGTGCGCGAACTCGCCGAGGTCCAGGCGCTGGAAGGGCGGCATCTAGACCGCGGCCGCAGCCGGCAGGGGATCGATGTGGCCGAGGTTGCGCGAGAGCTGAGCCGCTGCCGCGCAGACCTGGCCGGCCAGATCCTCCAGCCGCTCGTCCTCGAACCTGCGGCGCGGGCCGGCGACGCCGAGGGTTGCGACGACCGAGCCCGACTGGTCCCGAACCGGGGCGGCGATGCAGCGGAGGCCCTCCTCGAACTCCTCCAGGTCGAGCCCGTAGCCCTGGGCGCGGACCCGAGCCAGCTCGACCTCGAGGGCCCGGGCATCGGTGATCGTGTGAGCGGTGTGGGGGGTCAGGGGGAGGGAGCGCACGCGGGCCAGCAACTCCTCGCCCGCCCACGCGGTGAGCACCTTGCCGATACTGGTGGCGTGCAGGGGCGCCCGGCCGCCGACCCGCGACGACATGCTGATGCTGGCAGGTCCGTCCACCTTGTACACGTACACGGCCTCCAGCCCGGACAGCACCGCCAGGTGGCAGGTCTCGCCGGTCGACTGGGTGAGCTGCTCGAGGACGGGGTGGGCGGCGTTGTGCAGGCCCCGCTCGTGGATCGCGGCCGATCCCAGTTCGAACAGGCGGATGCCGAGCCGGTAGCGCCGTGTCGACGGCTCGCGCTCGACGAACCCGTGGGCGACCAGGGTCGCCAGCAGCCTGTGGGCCGAGCTCTTGGGCAGCGCCACGCGCTCCGAGAGCTCGCCCAGGCTGACGTCGCGCTCGTGGGGTGCGAACGCCTCCAGCAGGCGCAGCACCCGGTCGGCCGATTCCACCATGGTCGGCACGATGGTATCAGCGCCCGGGAGGCCCCCGGTCCCAACTTGGCACGCCGCCGGCCTGCACGAGAACCCGCCACTCGCTACCGTGATCTCGGGCCCGATCGCGCTGCGCGGGACCCTCACCTTCACCAGGAGAACAGCCAAGTGAAAGCGACCGGCTTGAACCACGTCAGCGTCAGCGCTCCCGACCTCCAGGCCTCGGTCAGCTTCTACAACGAGGTCCTCGGCCTGGAGACGATACCGACGCCCAACTTCGGCTTCCCCGTGCAGTGGCTGGCGGTCGGGGGCCTCCAGCTGCACCTCTTCCAGCGGCCGGGACCGGCGCCGCAGTACCACCACCTGGCGCTAACGGTCGACGACTTCGAAGCCGCCTACCGGAAGGCGAAGGAGCTGGACATCTTCGACCGGGAGTCGTTCGGCCACCATCTCTACGAGCTCCCCGACCGGAACGTGCAGATGTATCTGCGCGACCCGGGGGGCAACCTGGTCGAGATCGACCACCCGGACATCGACACTCTGGACCGCTCGGTCGTGCAGGACATACGCCCGCTGGGCCAGCCCCAGAGTGCCGGGAACCTGGAGGCCACCCTCTTCCTCCGACGGACGGCGGCCCGATGAGCGAGGCCCGCCCGCCGGCCGGACTCGACCCCGGTGTGCTCCACCGCGACGTGCTGGTGGAGGCCTCGGCCGAACACCTGGAGAAGATGCTGCACCGCGCCGAGGTGAAGCAGTTCACGTTCCACAGCGATGAGCCGGCAAGCCTTGGCGGCGACGACAACCACCCCTACCCGCTGGACTACTTCACCTCCGCCATCGCCCTTTGACTGATGACGCAGGTTGTCCGGTACGGACACATGCTGAAGGCGCGGTTGCGGAAGGTGCGGATTCGGACCAGGGTCTCGTGGTACAGCGAGGGGTCGGTCATGGCCGGCACGATCGGGTCCCGCTGCACCGGGGCCGAGTCCCACGTGGAGGTCGAGTCCAATGACGCCCCGGCGCTGATCGCGGCCCTCATCCACAACGCCCGAGGCGGCTGCTACGCCGAGGCGGCGATGAGCCAGCCGGTGCCGGTGAGCGCGACCGTCTCGCTCAACGGCGAGAACTTCGACTACTCATCGTACCCGGCGCGCCCGCCGCGCCGGCAGACATGACGCGCGGCTAACGTCTCCCATTTTCCGAGACTACGAGACATCGGACGCCTGCATCCACGTCCTCTCCCGCTAGCTGTCGTTTCCACGGACCCTCTTGAAAGAGGGAGGGCCCTCTGAGACGGTGTTGGTGCTTGACGCCAAACCGAACGGAGTGGCCCTTGCGGTGCATGCTAGACCTCGTCTCAACCTTTACGGCCGGCTGCTGCTCGCGCTCCGCATGGAACAGGGCTGGCCGGCGCCAGCGGTGGCCGAGGCGGCCGGCGTCTCAGTCGCAACCGTGTACGTCTGGTGGCGGCGGTTTCGCAGCGAGGGTGTCGACGGCCTTGCCGACCGGAGTTGCCAGCCACATCGCTCTCTGCGGCGAGTGGCTTTCGAGCTCGAGGCTGAGGTGGTCCGTC
This sequence comes from Candidatus Dormibacterales bacterium, assembly GCA_038253595.1. Lineage (GTDB taxonomy): Bacteria > Chloroflexota > Dormibacteria > Dormibacterales > Dormibacteraceae > JBBSHA01. The sequence goes on along the minus strand of JBBSHA010000075.1, from coordinate 1,993 downwards.
TTTGGCAGCAGCTGAAGCTGGGCCCCCACGATCTCGCCGAGCGAACCGGCCTGGCGGTCTCGACCTGCCACAAGATCCCGGTCCGGCACAGGCTCCAGCGCCTGCAGTTGATGGACCGCCCCAGCGGTCGGGTGGTCCGGCGAATCGAGATGAGCCGGGCCGGCGAAGAGGTCCAGATCGACGTCAAGCAGCTGGGCGTGATTCCGCCCGGCGGTGGTCACCGGATTCATAGCCGGCTGGCGCTCCCCAACCGAAGCGTGGTCTCGGCTACGACTACCTCCACGTGGCCATCGACGCCTACTCGCGGGTGGCCTACCTGGAGAGGTTGCCGGACCAGACCGGCAGCAGCTGCGCCGGCTTTGCTCGGCAAGCCCGGGCCTGGTTCGCCGACCAGGGTGTCCAGGTCGAGCGGGCGCAGACCGACAACGCGATGAACTACGTCAACTCCCGTGACTTCAAAGGCGGAGGTGACAACCAGCCCGATCTCTCAGGGTCTCGGAGACAGGACAGGCTAACGCTGCCCGGCGGGCCCTCCCACGCCCAGGGTGGTGGTCAGCCAGCCGGCGACGAGGCCGGCGACCTCCTGTTCGCGGCCGTTGTACCAGTGGTCAAGTCCGTCCACCTCGATGATGTCGCAGGGGCCCGGTGAGGCCGCCTTGAAGGCTCGCGCCGGGTACATCTTTTCGGGCTCGCCGCTGCCCTTCAGGAACAGCGTCGGGCACCTGACGCCGGGCGCCATGGCGACCGCGTCCGGGGTCTGGTGGACGCGGTCCAGCAGGCTGGCGGCGCTGATCGTCCACCACCAGCCGGGGACCTGCAGCAGGGTGTCCGGGCGGCCGTCCGCGACCAGGCGCTCGGCCTCCGTCACCAGCTCGTCGGTGCGGGCCCCGGTCAGCAGCCCGGCCTCACCCATGTCCCAGGTCGACCGCGGTCCCCCGTGGGCGGCCGAGAGCAATACCAGCGCCGGCGTCCCCGGGTGATCCGCAGCGTGGCGGATGCCGAGCAGCCCGCCGTTGCTGTGCCCGATCACGACCGGGTCGGCGTGACCCCGCGCAGCCAGGAGCTCCGCTGCCAGGCGGTTGTCCTCGATGGCCTCGTACGCCAGCTGGAACGCCCCACCCACGGCGCCCCGCCCGAGGTGGGTGGCCAGGATGTCCCGGCCGCGGCGGTTGAAGGCGAGACAGGCGAAGCCGAGCTCGGTCAGGCGCGGCGGCAGGAAGCGTGGCGGTCCGAGGTAGAAGTTCATGCAGTTGCCGTGGAAGAGCAGCACGGAGCCGGCCGACTCGCGGCCGGCCGGCTCGTAGAGCACGCCGTCGAGGGGCAGGCCCGGGGTCTCGATCGAGACCATCTCGAGCCGCATCTCGCTCAGGAGGGGATGACCGGGAGCACCACGTGGGAGGCCCGGCTTCCGCCGGTGTAGACGGTCACCGCGCCGCCGAACACGTCGGCAGGCCTGTCCTGGGGATCGTTGTGGCTGAATGGGCCGGTCCCCTTCGAGGCGTAGTGGAAGGTCCTCGCGAACTCGTCAAGCTCCCCGCCGTACTCGTAGTCCTTGCCCCTGACCGTGAGGCTGATCCGGTACCCGGCCGGCACCACGATGCATGTCGGCCAGACCTCGACGTCGAGCTCGTAGACCTCCCCGGCCTCAAGGGGTTCCACGCGGTCATGCGTGTGGAAGGGCCGGTGAGGCAGGTTCCGGGCCGGGTCCAGCCGCCGGTGCGACGCTCGCAGCCAGCCGAGCGCGATCGGGGTGTTGGGGTCGAGCGCTCCCATGAAGACGACCTCCTATATTCGTGCCCTAAGGGCCATCTCTGAGGCGCAACAACTTAATGTCCCCTGGGTCTGCTTCTGCTTGAGAAGGCGGGGCCGTGACGTACATGACCGCCTTGAGCAGCCTCGCCCAACACCGATGGTTGCGGGCCTGTCGTAGCCGCTGCGTACCCTCTTCGGGATGAAGTGGTTGGACCGGTCGGTGTTGGAGGCTGTCTCGTGG
>JBBSHA010000074.1:0-8719 GCA_038253595.1 Candidatus Dormibacterales bacterium | reverse complement strand
TGGGGTTGCGAACTCTACCCTGTCCGGATTCTGCCCCGGTGGGCGGCGGCTAAACCCGGTTGCCGTCAGGGCCCAGGCAGGCGCTCCGCGACCAGTTCCAGGACGTGGGCGATGCGCAGTTCGAGGCCCCGGCGCCGGGCGCCGGCCCGGATGTGCATCAGGCAGCCGGGGTTGTCGGAGGCCATCACCTGGCAGCCGGTGCGGGCGATGGCGTCGAGCTTCCACTCCAGCATCCGGTCCGCCACCTCCGGCCAGTCGACCGAGAAGCTGCCGCCGAAGCCGCAGCAGTTGGCGATGTCTGGGATGTTGACGACCTCGTAGCCGGCCAGTTCCAGCACCCGGCGGGGCTCTCTGACCAGGCCCAGCTGGCGCTTGCTCTGGCAGGAGTCGTGGTAGGCGACGCGCCGCCCCGCCGCCGGCGGCTGAAGCAGGCCGGCCCGGGATTCAAGCAGGTCGAGCAGGAAGCGGGTGGAGTCGATCATCCGCTCCGCGACCCCGGCGGCCCGGGGCGAGCGCTCACCCCACTCGCCGGCGTCGATGGTGAAGGCGCCGAAGCAGGACGCCGACGGGGTGACGATCGTTCCCGGCGAGCCGGCCAGGGCCTCCGCCAGGTCCCGGTTGAGCCCGGCCCCCTGCTCGAATTCGCCGGCGTTGGCGCAGACCAGGCCGCAGCACCACTGCTCTTTGGGGTAGGCGACGCGGTGACCGCTCGCCTCCAGGATGCGGACCAGCGCCTCGCCCGCCTCGGGCGTCACCCGGTCCACCAGGCAGGAGGCGAAGAGGGTGACCGCCCGTCCCGCCTCGTTCCCGCTCTGCCGGGCGAGGCGCCGGTGCAGGGGCGGCGAGGCCAGCGGCACCGGGGCCGGGATCAGATCGCCGAGCGGCGCGGCCAGGCTCATGCCGGTGCGCGCCAGCAGCGGGTGCGCCCAGGCGCCCAGCAGGGCGCGCTTGGTCAGGGTCTTACGGTGGCTGTGGCGGCGGTGCTCCAGGATCTGGCGGGGCAGCGGGATGTCGACCGGGCAGATCTCCTGGCAGGCGTTGCACTGGGTGCACAGCGACTGCGGCAGCGCGCCGGCCTCCAGGCCGTGGTGGAAGGGGGTGAGGACCAGGCCGATGGGCCCGGTGTAGATGTGGCCGAACTGGTGTCCGCCCACGGCCATGAAGGCCGGGCAGGCGTTGGAGCAGGCGCCGCAGCGGATGCAGGTGAGGGCGCTGGCGAAGACGGGGTCCTGGCGCATCCGCTCGCGTCCGTTGTCCAGCACGACGCAGTGCATCTCGCGGGGGCCGTGGGCGCCGATCACCGGCGTGAAGCCGATGTCGGAGGAGCGCGAGGGTCCGGTCACGAAGTTCACGTAGGTGCTCATCAGCTGGCCGGTGGCCGAGCGGGGCAGCATCTTGAGCATGGCGGTGGCGTCGTCCAGGCCAGCGACCACCTTGTCCATGCCGAACACGGCGATGTGGACGCGGGGCAGCGTGATCGTGAGGTCGGCGTTGCCCTCGTTGGTCACGATCATCACCGTGCCGGTGTCGGCGAGGGCGGCGTTGGCGCCGCTGATGCCGACGTCGGCGCTGATGAACTTCTGGCGCAGCTCGGCCCGGGCGTGGGCCATGATCGCCTCCTTGTCGACGGTCGTGCCCAGCTCCTCGGCCCAGTCCTCCACCGTCAGGTGGATGGCGGGCGCGATCAGATGGGACGGCTGCTGGTGGAGGCGCTGGACGATGTACTCGCCGAGGTCGGTCTCGACCACCTCCATGCCCAACCCCTCCAGGTGCTGGTTCAGGTGGATCTCCTCGGTCGCCATCGACTTCGACTTGGTGACGATGCCGGCACCGGCATCGCGGCAGATCTCGCCGATGATGCGGCACGCCTCGCCGCCGTCCGCCGCCAGGTGAAAGCGACCCCCGATCGCCTCCAGGCTCTGCTGGAACTGGCCCAACAGCTCGGGCAGGCGCTCCAGGTTGGCCAGCCGGCGCTGCTTGAGGTCGGCCCGCCCAGCCTCGAAGTCCAGGCTCTGGAAGGCCTGGTCGCGGCGCTGGCGGAGACCCACCATCGCCTCGGTCAGTGCCTGCTGGAGCCGAGGGTTGGCCAGGGCCTGGTCGACCCGGCCCCGGAAGTGGCGGCGGCTCTCCCGCTGGTAGGTGGTCCGACTGACCGCGTCAGCCACCGCCGGCCAGCGCCTCGAGCAGTGCCGCCCCGGTGCTGACCGGGGCCAGACAGACCGTGCCCCGGCAGACGATCGCCCGCTCGTCGCCGGCCCACTCGACGGCCGCGTAGGGATGGGCGGCCAGCGCCGCCGCCGCCAGGCCGGGGTTCCGGGTGGTGATCAGGAGCGGCTCCCGGAGCACGCGGTCGAGGGCGCGAGCGAAAACGGCCGCCATCGTCCCCAGCCGGCTGGGCAGGGCGGCCACCGATTCCAGTGCTCGCCGGGCGCGCTCGGTCTCGCCCATCTCGTGGAGCGCGATGGCCGCCACCGAATTCTCGGCCAGTGGCTTCACCCGCTCGCCCAGCCGGCCCAGGCCGCCCTCCTCAGCGTGGTCGAAATAGCCGCCCAGCTCTGGGTCGCCGTAGCGCGCGTCCAGATGTGCCACCAGGCGGGCCGCCGGTTCCGGCCGGCCCGCCCGCACCGCCGCCAGCAGAGCCCAGGCCTGGTCCCCCAGCTGGCCGCCGCCGGTCTCGGTGTGGCGGACGCCTCCGGCGGAATCGCCGAAGTCCGTGAGCAGGCGGTCGGTGAGCAGGGCCCCGCGCTCTCGCAGAGCGGGCCGGCCCAAGCGCAGGCCCGCCTCCAGGTAGGCGACGGCGAGGCCGAAGTTCCAGGAGGCGTACACGCGGCGGTCGACGTAGGGCGGGGTCAGCTCCCGGCGGCCGGCCGCGTCCCGGGAGTAGTACTCCTCGTCGGCGTCCTGGCTGCCCGCGTAGAGGCCGCTGTCCGGGTCCCGCAGAACCCCGTCCAGGTACTGGGCGGTGCGATCCAGGATCTCGCCCTGGCCGGTGAGGGCGAGGGCGGACACCAGCCCGCCGTGGTCCTCCAGCATCTTCTCGAAGTGGGGGACGCTCCAGTCCGCTGTGGTCGAGTAGCGGAAGAAGCCGCCCTCCACGTGGTCGTAGGTACCGCCGCCGGCCATGGCGGCCAGGGTGTGCCGGGCCATCTCCAGCAGGCGCGGCTCGCCCCTCAGCAGCGCCTGCTCGGCCAGCAGCGCGATGGCGTCGGTCTGGGGGAACTTGGGGGCGCTGCCAAAGCCGCCGTGGACCGGGTCGTAGGCGCCTTCCACCGCCCCCAGCAGCCGGTCCACCAGGCCGGGGTCGAGCGAGGCGGCGCTGGCCGGCACCACGGCGGCCGCCCGGCGACGCCCCTCCAGCACCTGGGCCGCGATCTCGGGCTGGCTGGAGCGGTAGTAGAGGGCGACCCGGGAGGCGGCGTCGGCCATCTGGCCGGGGGGCATGTAGGTCGCACCGGTGAGGATGTCGCCGGCAGGGGTGAGGAAGGCGGTGGTCGGCCAGCCCCCCATGTTGTAGCGCAGGTTGATGTCGGGGCGGACGTCGTTGTCGACCCGGATCGGCACGTACTCCCGGTTCACCAGGTCGATCACGCCGGGGTCCGAGTAGGTGGTCTCGTCCATCACGTGGCACCAGTGGCACCAGACGGCGGAGATCGAGAGCAGGATCGGCCGGTCGGCCGCCCGGGCCGCCGCGAATGCCGGCTCCGACCACTCCTGCCAGTGGATCTCGTGGGCCCGGTTGGGGCGCGGCGAGAAGTGGAAGTCGCCCATTCCCGCAACGCTACTCGTCGCGGCCCCAACGCCACATCGGGTTGACCGGTCCGTGGCCACCCCCCAGTTCCAGGGAGTGCTGGATGGCGCCGGTGATGAACTCCTTGGCGGCGGCGACCGCGGCCGTCAGCCCCAGGCCGCGGGCCAGGCCGGCGGTGATGGCGGCGGAGAAGGCGCAGCCGCTGCCGTGCGTGTTCGGGGTCGCCACCCGGCGGCCCGCGAAGACGGTCAGCGTCTCGCCGTCGAAGAGCATGTCGTCGGCGTCGTCCTCGGCGTGGCCGCCCTTGACGATGGCCGCCCGGCAGCCGAGTCCGACCAGGTCGCGGGCGGCCCGGGCCCGGTCATCGGGCCCCGCCAACCGGCGCCCGAGCAGCACCTCGGCCTCGGGCAGGTTGGGGGTGATCACGGCGGCCAGCGGGACCAGCCGCTCGCGGAGGGCTCCCACCGCCGCCGCCTCGAGCAGCCGGTGGCCACCCTTGGCGACCATGACCGGGTCCACGACCAGATTGCCGACCCGGTGCTCCTCGATGGCCCGGGCGACCGTCTCGATGATGGCCGGACCGGCCAGCATGCCGGTCTTGACGGCGGTCGGGCGGAGGTCCTCCATGACGCAGTCGATCTGCTGCCGGATCATGGCCGGGGGCACCTCGACGTAGCCGGCCACGCCCAGCGTGTTCTGGGCCGTGACCGCGGTGAGGGCGCTGGTGCCGTGACAGCCGAGGGCGGCCAGCGTCTTGAGGTCGGCCTGGATGCCGGCGCCGCCGCCCGAGTCGGAGCCGGCGATGGTCAGCGCCACCGGCAGCCTCATGTCGGGAACGCCCGGCGCAGGCCCAGGTAGACGGCGGCAGCCACCCCGGCGCTGACGAGCCCGGAGAGGTCGGCCTGGTGGAGGGCGTCGATCAGCGGCTGGTTGAAGGGATGGGCGCCGGGATAGAGGTTGGGGTAGTTGACGAAGGCCAGGCTGAGGCCGGTGCCCGCCAGCCAGGCGGCCAGGGCGGCCCGGGGGCGGCCCCCGCCGACCACGAAGAAGCTGAGCAGGACCACCGCCGCCCAGGCCGGGGCCCAGAGGTAGGTGAGGAGCAGGAACTGCTGATAGGTGGTGTGGAAGTCGTTGACCACCACCGCGTAGGCGGCCAGGGCGGTGCCCAGGAGTCCGCAGCCGAGGGCGGTCTGCCAGCGCTTCAGCCGGATTCCCATGGTCAGGGCGACCAGGCCGGCGGTGTAGACGTCGAGGTAGTTGGCCCAGATCTCGCCCAGGATCACGAAGCCGAAGAAGGGGACCGCCACCGCCGTCGGCGCGTGCCGGGTGATCACCGCCAGGGGGCCGCCGGCGGGGTCGGCCAGAAGCTTGGGGTCGATGGTGGGGAGGAGGAGTCCGAAGAGTCCGAGCAGGAGCATGGGCGCGGTGATGCCCAGCACCGGCCACCAGGTCACACCCCGCCGGCTGCTGGCCTCGGGCAGGTAGCGGGAGTAGTCGGCGGCAAAGGGGTACCACGAGGCGACCAGCGCGAAGCAGACCATGAAGCCGAGAACGAAGGCCCCCGGGTGGTCGGCGCCGGTCGCGGTCGCCCCCGCCGACCAGTGGAATTGGGGGGCCAGGGCCAGAAAGAGGGCGATCGAGAGCGCGGCGAAGGCCACCGCCCCGAAGGTCTCGAAGGCTTTGATGGTGGAGTGCCCATAGACGGCGACGGCGACGCTGACGGCGGCGACCAGGAGAACCAGCGGGAAGGCGAGCTTGCCGGCCGCCGCGCCCAGCCCGGCCAGGCCCAGCAGCTGGACGCCGGCCTGGGCCGCGATCACCGAGTCCACGGCGAACCAGCCCACGGCCAGGAAGAGCGTGAGCACGGCGCCCAGGCCGGCCCCCCGGGCTCCGAAGATGCCCCGGGTGAAGACGATCTGGGGGAGGCCGCTGCGGACCCCGGTGTTGCTGAGCAGGCCGAGGACCAGCGCCCCGCTCACGGTGCCGAGCGCGGTGGCCGCGAGCCCGTCCCAGACGCCGAGTCCGAAGAAGCCGGTCAGGTAGCTGACCGTGAGCAGGCTGGCGTAGTTGACGAACGCGCCCGCCCAGAGGAAGGCCAGCTCGCGGGGGCGTCCGTGGCGGTCGCGGGAGGGAATCGGCTCGATGCCGTGCTCCTCGACGCGCAGGAACTGGTCGGGGGCGGGCGCGCCGGCGCGCTCTCGGATCGCGGCCATCTCTCTTCTCCCTCCGCCGGCATTACCCGGATCAGGTTCAATGCGGTCGGCCGGCGCCCGGCCCTCTCAGCCCCTGGGGGGAGCTCCCGCGTGCGCTCTGATATTAGACTGCTGCTCTAAGTGGAGAAGCTCACCGACAAGCTGTTCACCAACCGCTACGTCGAGGACACCGGCCACTCTCACATCGAGATTGCGAGCCAGGACGTCTGCGGCGAGCGCTGCGCGGGAAAGTACTGCAACCACTTCTGCCCGGCAGGCGTTTACGAGTGGGACGAGGAGAAACGGCAGAACATCGTCAGCTTCGGCAACTGCGTCGAATGCGGCGCCTGCGCGATCGGCTGCCCCTACGACAACATCATCTGCTTCACGCCCAAGGGTGGGTTCGGCGTCCAGTTCCGGAACGGCTGAGCCGGGTCCGTCGGGGGGCGCGGATCAGGGCCCGGACGGGGCGCGGAATCCGGGCCCGGGCGGCCGGGTTGTAGGGGGCGTGAGCGAGGACTTCGACGTCATCATCGTCGGCGGAGGCCCCGCCGGGATGGCGGCCGGCCTCTACGCCGCGCGCATGAACCTGCGGGCGGTCCTGGTGGAGCGCGGACCCCTGGGCGGCCAGCTTCTCAACACCGAGCTGATCGAGGACTACCCCGGCTTCGACTCGATCCTCGGCCACGAGCTGGCGGTGAAGATGGGCGACCACGCCCGCCACTTCGGCCTCGATGTGCGCGAGTTCACCGAGGTCGAGAAGGTGTCGGTCGAGGGCAAAGCGAAGCTGGTCAAGCTGGTGGACGGCGGCGAGCTGCGGGCGCCGGCGCTGATCATGGCCGCCGGGGGCACGCCGCGCAAGGTGGGCGCTCCCGGCGAGGCGGAGCTGGCCGGCCGCGGCGTCTCCTACTGCGCGGTCTGCGACGGCGCCTTCTTCAAGGGCCAGGAGCTGGCCGTGATCGGAGGCGGAGACGCCGCGCTCGAGGAGGCGGCCTTCCTGACCCGCTACGCCAGCCGCGTGTACGTGATCCACCGGCGCGACCAGTTCCGGGCCCAGCCGCTGCTGCAGGACCGGGCCCGCGCCAACCCCAAGATCGAGTTCATCCTCAACGCCGAGATCAAGGACATCCACGGTGACCAGAAGGTGGAGGGCGTCCGCTACGTCCAGGGCGGGGTGGAGAAGGACCTGGCGGTGGGCGGCGTGTTCATCTTCGTCGGCTTCCTACCCAACTCCGGCATCCTGCGCGCCCACGCCGACCACGAGCCGACCGGCTACCTGATCACGGACAGCAACATGCAGACCTCGATCCCCGGCCTGTGGGCGGTGGGCGACGTCCGGGCCCAGCTCACCAAGCAGATCGCGACCGCGGTCGGCGACGGCACGACAGCGGCGGTGGCGGCGTCCCAGTTCGTGGACCAGCTGCGGGACCGGGAGCGCGGAGCTCCTCTCCAGCAGCAGCTGGACCCGATCCCGGCGGTGCGTCCAGCCGCGGGCTGAGCGGCGCCCGGCGTGGGGGCGCACTGCCCCGCGCGCTGAGCCCGGCGCGCGACGCCCGCGAGCGCTCGGCTCCGGCGGGTTTGCGTAACCGGTCCGCGCCGGCGCCGTTGCAATCGGTAGCGAGGCCAGGTCTCGCCAAAGGAGGGCGTCGATCTAATGCCACCACGGGTCTGGGTCTGTGCAGTCGGACTGCTGCTGTCGATGGGCTGCTCCACCGGACCGGCCGGGCACAGTCCGGCCCGCTCCTCCGCGCCGGCGGCCGCGAGCCCGCTGCCCGGGGCACCGGTATCAGCGGCCACCGATACCCCGGCCGCTGGGCCGGGCGGCGCTCCCGAACCAGCCCCCTCCCTCGCGCCCGGCCCGGTCCTCGCCGCCCCCGACACCGCCTCTCCGGCAGCCCGGGTCGCCTGCGCCGTCAGCAGCGGGGGCTCTGGAGCCTCCGAGGTCGCCGCCATCCGGATGGCCGCCTATCCAGGCTTCGACCGGCTGGTCTTCGAGTTCACCAGGTCCGTACCCGAGTTCAGGATCGAGCCGCAGGACAGCACTGCCTTCGTCGCCGATCCCAGCGGCAAGGCCCTCATGCTACGCGGCGTGCTCGGCGTCAGGGCCCGCTTCGGCGCGACCACCGCCCTGCCCCGATTCCCGGGCGGTTACGACGCCCGGCCCGCGCTCGCCAATCTCAGGGAGGTCCGGGAACTGGGCGACTTCGAGCGCGTCAACACCTGGGGGGTGGGACTGGCATCCGGCGGCTGCTTCGCCACCACGGTGCTGAGCGGGCCGCCGCGCCTGGTGCTCGACTTCCCGAGCTAGTCAACCTGCCAGGCACCCGCGCCCCCCTGAGGTCGCTCGGGCTCCGGCGGGCTTCGGGACGCGGCTCAGGCCGCTGAACGCCCCGCCCGGGCCTGGCGGACGATCTCCCGGATCTGGGCCAGGTGGGAGTCGTCGTGGCTCAGGCCGCTCAGGAAGCGGGTCATCGCATTGAACGGCGGCCTGGAGGGCTGGTAGGCGTACGTGACCTCGAGATCCGGCCGGTCGGGCCACGCCTCCAGCATGGCCAGGCGCATGCGCAGGCTCTCGGCGAGCCGGGTCCGCAGGAAGGCCACGGTCGTGGCGTCCTGCCAGGGCACCTCGATCCTCGAGCGGCCGTCGACCTCCAGGCCCCGGGCCAGGGTCAGCGCCTGGGCGGCCGCCTCCTCGGAGGAGGCGGTGGCGTGCACGATCACGTGGCCCAGGGTCCAGGCCAGGCTCACGTCCTCGGGCCGGGCGGCGAAGGTGTCCTTG
>JBBSHA010000073.1:0-8849 GCA_038253595.1 Candidatus Dormibacterales bacterium | reverse complement strand
GCATTGATGTTGTAGCTGTGGCCGTCGCGTCCCAGGCCAAGCGACGCGATCACCGGAATGCGGCCGGCTTCGACGACCGACAGGATGGGTTCCGCATCGACGTGGTCGACAACTCCCACGTAGCCCAGTTCCGCGTCGCCGTCAGACCCATGCGGCGTCGTCCAGATGATGGGACCGTCCTCGCCGCTGAGACCGATCGCACTGCCTCCGAGGGCATGAATGCCGGCGACAAGCTCGGGCCCCACCTTTCCGGTGAGCACCATGCGGGCAAGCTCCATCGTCGCCTCGTCGGTCACCCGCATCCCATTGATGAATTTGGTTTCCAGCCCCAGGCGTGCCTGCCACGCGCTGATCTCCGGGCCGCCACCGTGCACGATCACCGGCCGCATTCCCACGAGCCGCAGTAACACGACATCCTGGAGGACCGAGCGCGCGCTGCCGGCATCGATCGCCGAGCCGCCAAGTTTCACGACGACGATCTGGCCGGCGAATTGCTTGATAAATGGAAGCGCCTCGACAAGTACGTCGGCTCGCTGGACCGCGGCGGCGAGGGTCGCGCCGGTTTCGGTCATGTCGTGTAGTCCGCATTGATCCGCACGTACTCGGCCGAGAGATCGCAGCCCCAGGCCTCCGCGGCCCCCTCGCCGAGGCCGAGGTCGGCCAGGATCTCGATCTCCGCGGCCTCGAATCCCCGCCGCACGGCATCCAGATCGGCCTCCACCCCGGCCCCGGCCGCGAAGACGGTCACACCCGCGACCTGGACCGTGAGCCGGTCGATGGCGACGTCGGAGCCGCTGTAGCCGAGCGCGCAGACGATCCGGCCCCAGTTGGGATCCCCGCCGTGGATGGCGGTCTTGACCAGGCTGCTGGCGGCGACGGCGCGGGCGGCCAGGCGCGCCTGCTCGGCGTCGGGGCCACCGCTGACGCGCACGGTGATCAGCTTGCTGGCGCCCTCGCCGTCGATGGCGATCTTGCGCGCCAGCTCGCGGGCTACGCCCAGGATCGCGGCCTCCAGCTGGTCGGACTCCGGTGTCCCCGGCGCGACCGGGGGGTTGCCGGCGGCCCCGTTGGCGAGGATCAGAAAGGTGTCATTGGTGGAGCTGTCGCCGTCGACGGTGACCTGGTTGAAGCTGCGGTCGGCGACCCGCCTCACGACCGTCCGCACCCAGCCCCTCTCGACCGCGGCGTCGGTGGTGATGTAGGCGAGCATGGTGCCGAGGTTGGGGTGGATCATGCCCGACCCCTTGCACATGCCCCCGACCCGGACGCCAGTACCCGCCAGCTCGATCTCGACGGCGTGTGTCTTGGGCACGGTGTCGGTCGTCATGATCGCCCTCGCCGCCGCCTCGCCGCCGGACTCGGTGAGGCCGGCCGCGGCCTCCGCGATGCCCTTCTTGACCGCGGCCATGGGCAGGTAGCGGCCGATTACGCCGGTGGTCCCCACCAGCACCTGGCCCGGGTCCAGGTCAAGCCGGTCGGCGGTCAGCTTGGCCATCAGGAGCGCGTCCCGGAAGCCCTGCGCACCCGTGCAGGCGTTGGCATTGCCGCTGCTCACCACCAGCGCCCGGAGCCGGTTGGCCTGGAGGTGGAGCTGGTCGATGACCACCGAGGCGCTCTTGACCCGGTTGCTGGTGAAGACGCCGCCGGCGTCGCAGTCGGTGGCGCTGGCGAAGACGGTTAGGTCGTCCCGCTGTCCGCTCGGCATCGCCGACGCCCCCGCCGTGAACGCCTTGATGCCGCAGCCGGCGGTGCCCGCCCGCCAGCCCCGGGGGGCCGTGATCCCACCGGTGAGGGGCCGCGCCTCGTGGCTCACGGCCACTGCTGGGGCACCTCCAACCCCTCCCCGCGATCCCGGCCGAAGGCGATGTTGAAGCACTCGACGCCCTGGCCGGAGGCGCCCTTGACCAGGTTGTCGAGGGCGGCCGTGACGACCGCCTTGCTCCCCTGGGCGGCGACATTGAGCAGGCAGAGGTTGCCGTGCGCCGCCAGCTTGGTGGCCGGCGTCCGCTCCATCACCCGGGTGAAGGGGTGGCCGGCGTAGAACTCCCGGTAGAGGGTGTCCAGCTCCTCCACGGAGCTCCGGAGGTCGAAGTAGCAGGTCACCAGGATTCCCCTCACCATCGGCACCAGGTGGGGCACGAACGTGATCGCCGGCGCCCTGCCGCCGGCCAGCGCCGCCAGTTCCTGGACCAGCTCGGCGAGGTGGCGGTGGCCGCCCAGCGCGTAGGCGTGAACCGAGCCGTCGAGCTCGCTGAAGTGGGTGCCCAGGCCGGCGCTGCGCCCGGCCCCGGAGACGCCCGACTTGGCGTCCACCACCACGTCCGAGTCCAGCCGGCCGGCGGCGGCCGCCGGGGCCAGGGCCAGGATGGCGGCGGTCGAGTAGCAGCCGGGAACCGCGATCAGCCGCGCCTCCCGGAGCTCTGCCTCGTGCAGCTCGGGCAGCCCCAGCACGGCCATGCCCAGGAGCTCGGGCGCCGGGTGCGCCTGCTGGTACCAGACCGGGTAGTGGGCGGGGTCGTGGAGGCGGAAGTCGGCGCTCATGTCGATGACTCGGGCTCCCGCCTGGAGCCAGCCGGCCACCCGGGCCGCGCCGACGTTGTGGGGCAGGCAGCTGAAGACCACGTCCACCGCCGCCGGGTCGGGCTCCTCCCGGAACTCCCCCGCCCGGTCCAGGAGCGGGAAGACCTCGGCGTACGGCCGGCCCGCGAAGGAGCGCGAGGTCAGCTGGGCCAGCTCGACGTGGGGATGGCGGGCCAGCAGGTTGACCAGGGTCATCCCAGCGTACCCGTTGGCGCCCGCCACCGCGGCCTGGATGGTCATGTCTGTATAAACATACGCAATGGGCGCGTAGTTATTCAGACCAGGCCAGAGGCTCGAGCGCTGACACCTGGTCCGGTTCGTTGAAGAAGCAGCTGCGGGCACCGGTGTGACAGGCCGGTCCGTGCGCCCGGACCCGCAGCAGCACCGCGTCCGCATCGCAGTCCAGCCGGGCCTCCACCACGTCCAGGAAGTGGCCCGAGGTGGCCCCCTTCTCCCACAGCCCGCGGCTGCGGGAGTGGAACCAGGCCCGGCCGGTGGCCCGCGTCCGCAGCCAGGCCTCGGCGTCCATGTAGGCGACCATCAGGACCTCGCCGCTCTCCGCGTCCTGGGCGACCGCCGGCACCAGGCCCCGGCTGAAATCGGGCGTCACCGGCGCACCTCCAGGCCGGCCGCCGCCAGCTCGTCCTTGACCGCCCCGATCGAGACCTCGCCGAAGTGGAAGATGGAGGCCGCCAGAGCCGCCTCCGCGCCTCCCTCCCGGAGCGCCGCCAGCATGTGACCGGCGTTCCCGGCCCCCCCCGAGGCGATCACCGGCAGCCGCAGCCCGCCGGCCACCGCCCGGATCAGCTCGAGGTCGAAGCCCTGTTGGGTGCCGTCGCGGTCCATCGAGGTGAGCATGATCTCCCCGGCCCCCAGCCGCTCCCCCTCGGCCGCCCACTCCGCCGCGTCCCTTCCGCTGGGCCGCCGGCCACCGTGGGAGTGGACCTCCCAGCCCTCGCCATCGAGACGCCGCCGGGCGTCGACGGCGAGCACCACGCACTGGCTGCCGAAGACCTCCGCGCAGCGGCTCAGCAGCTCGGGGTCGGCCAGCGCGGCCGAGTTGACCGCGACCTTGTCGGCGCCGTGGGCGAGCAGCAGCCGCATGTCCTCCACGCTGCGCACGCCGCCGCCGACCGTCAGCGGGATGAAGACCTGGTCGGCGGTGCGGGCGACCACCTCGAGCAGGATCGCGCGCTCATCCGAGGAGGCCGTGATGTCTAGGAAGACCAGCTCGTCGGCCCCCTCGCGGTCGTAGTGGGCGGCCAGCTCGACCGGGTCGCCGGCGTCGCGCAGGTCGACGAAGCGGACGCCCTTGACCACCCGGCCGGCGGTCACGTCGAGGCAGGGGATGATGCGCTTAGCCGGCACCGCAGAACCCCAGGAAGTTGGCGTAGACGCGCAGCCCGTCGGCCCCGCTCTTCTCGGGGTGGAACTGGGTCCCCATCACGTTGAGGCGGCCGGCGGCCGCCACCGGTGAATGCTCGGTGGCCGCCGTCGCGTCCCGCGACCCGCTGGGCGTGAAGGAGTGCAGGAAGTAGAAGTACGAGGCGTCGTCGATCCCCTCCCAGAGCGGCGACCAGTCCGACTGCCGAACCCGGCACCAGCCGATCACGGGCAGGCGCGGGGCACCGCTCACCTCCACCACCCGGCCGCCGAGCAGCCCCAGCCCCTGGTGGCGGCCGTGCTCCTCCGACTCCTCGAAGAGCAGCTGGTAGCCGAGGCAGATCCCGAGCACCGGCTTGCCCCGGCGGGCGAGGTCGATGACCGCCCGGCCCAGGTTGCCCGCGGTCAGGCGGCGGAGGGCGGGCGCAAAGGCGCCCACGCCGGGCAGCACCAGCCCGCTGGCCCGGGCCAGCTGGTCCTGGTCCGCGGTCAGGAGCGGGCTGGCGCCGGCCCGGAGGAGCGCCCGCTCCACGCTGCGCAGGTTGCCCACGCCGTAGTCGACGATGGCGATCGTCACCCGAGGATGCCCTTGGAGGACGGGATCCCCCGGCCGCCCCGTGCCATCGCCTCGCGCAGGGCCAGGCCCAGCGCCTTGAACGCGGACTCGGCCACGTGGTGGCGGTTGCGACCCCGGATCTTGTCGACGTGGATGGTCGCCCCGAGGTGGATCGAAAAGGCCCGCCACCACTCCTCCAGCGTCTCCGACTCGAGCGTGCCGATCCGGCCCCGCAGCTCCAGGTGGTAGGCCAGGTGGGGGCGCTGGCCGAGGTCCAGGACCACGCGGGCCAGCGCCTCGTCCAGGGGCGCGTGGGCGGTCGCGTAGCGGGTTATCCCGTCGCGGTCGCCGAGCGCGCGGGCCAGCGTCTGGCCGATCACGATGCCGGCGTCCTCCATCAGGTGGTGGGGGTCGACCTGGACGTCACCGGCACCGGTGAACTGGAGGTCGAAGGCGCCGTAGCGCGCCGTCTGCTCGAGCATGTGGTCGAGGAAGGGGAGCCCGGTGGCGACCTCGATCAGGAGGCCGGAGTCGAGCCGCACCGCGCACTCCAGCTGCGTCTCGCGGCTGTGCCGGGACACCCAGGCGGCGCGCTCACTCACCCTTTAGTCCTCCATCCGGATCTGGATGGCGCGGGCGTGGGCGCTCAGGCCCTCCATCGCGGCCAGCGCCCGGGCCGGTTCCTGGAGCATCCGCAGCTCGCCGGCGGTGAGGCTGGCCACGCTGGTCCGCTTCAGGAACGTGTACACCCCCAGCGGCGAGGAGAAGCGGGCGGTGCCCGCCGTGGGCAGCGTGTGGTTGGGGCCGATCACGTAGTCGCCGAGCGAGACCGGGGCGTGGGCACCGACGAACACCGCGCCCGCGTTCTCCACCTGGCCGAGCACGCGGCCCGGGTCCTCGACCACCAGCTCCAGGTGCTCGGGGCCGAAGTCGTTGGCCACCTGCAGGGCCTGGTCGATCGAGTCGGCGAGGATGATGCAGCAGTGCGCGGCGCGGATCACGCCGGCCCGGTCGAGGTCCCCCAGCTGATCGATGAACGCCTCCTCCACGGCGTCGGCCAGCGCCGGCGAGTCGGTGACCAGGAGCGCCCAGGCCATCGGGTCGTGCTCCAGCTGGGAGGCCAGGTCGGCGGCCACGTAGTGGGCGGGCGCGGACGCGTCGGCCACGACCAGGATCTCGGTCGGGCCGGCCACCGCGTCGACCCCCACCGCCCCGAAGACCTCCCGCTTGGCCAGCGTGACGTAGATATTGCCGGGCCCCGCGATCACGTCCACCCTGGGCACGCCGGCGGTCCCGTAGGCGAAGGCCGCGATCGCCTGGGCGCCCCCCATCCGGTAGACCTCGTCGGCGCCGGCGATCGCCGCCGCCGCCAGGATCGAGGCAGGCACCGAGCCGTCGGTCTGCGGCGGCGTGGCGAGCACCACCTCCTGGACGCCGGCCACCCGGGCCGGGATCACCGTCATCAGCACGGTGGACGGGTAGGGGGCGCGGCCGCCGGGCACGTACAGACCCGCCCGCCGGACCGGACGCGTCAGCAGCTTGAGGCCGGGCGGCCCGGCCACGGCCTGGAAGGTCTGGGTCTCGTGAAAGGCGCGGATGCGCTGGGCGGCCAGCTCTAGCGCCTGGCGATCGCCCGCCGGCAGCCGGCGCAGGGCCTGGCCCAACTCGGCCCGGGGGACGGCCAGCGGCTCCCCGGCCGGTGGCGCCCAGCCGTCGTAGCGCTCGCCGAACTCGCGCAGCGCGACGTCCCCCTCCCTGGCCACCCGGGCGCAGATCTCCGCCACCGCTGCCCGCTGCTCGGGGCTGGCGCCCAGATCCAGGCGCCGGCGGCTGAGCGGGCTGTCCAGCCAGTCACCCACCGTGAACCGCTGGAGCGTCACCGGACGGCCCCCCGGAGCCGGGCCACCAGCTCTCCGATGGCGGTGGTGCGCGTCTTCAGGGAGGCCTGGTTGGCGATCAGGCGGGCGGTCGAGCGGCCGACCTCGGCCACCACCCGGAGCCGGTTCTCGCGCAGCGTCCGGCCGCTGGCCGTGAGGTCGACGATCGCGTCCGCCAGCCCCACCAGCGGCGCCAGCTCGACCGAGCCGTGCAGGCGCACCACCTCCACCGCCTGGCCCAACCCACGCATGTGACCCTGGGTGGCGGCGGGGTACTTGGTGGCGATCCGCATGGTCGATGGCCACGTCTCGGGGGCGCCGGTGATGGGGGAGCCGGCGGGCACCGCCAGCACCAGCGTGCAGGCGCCGAACCCAAGGTCGACCAGCTCGTAGTGGCTGCCCGGCGACTCCCACAGCGAATCCTTGCCGGCGACGCCCAGGTCGGCCGCTCCGAAGTCGACGTAGGCGGGCACGTCGGCCGGGCGCACGAGGACCACGCGCAGCCCGCCCCGGTCCACCAGCAGCTTGCGGCCGATCTCCTCGCGGTCGAGGTCGGCGGCACCGGACCGCCGGAGCAGGCCCAGGCTGCCCTCGAGGAGGACGCCGGTGGGGATCGCGATCGAGATCATCGCCCGGCCCCCGAACCGGCCAGGGCGGAGACCACCTCCTCCGACCCCAGACGGCGCCGGGGTTCGGCGCCCGCCACCCAGTCCACGGCACCCGCACCGGCGACGTGGAGCAGGTGGGTGGCGCCGACCGCCCGCCGCCAGCTCCGGGCCGCCGCCAGGCTCCGGGCCCGGGTGTCGACCACCGCCCGCATTCCGAACATCCGGAGCGACCCGCCCAGGCCGAGGGCGGCCTCCAGGCCGGGGCCGGACCAGGCCACCGCGGCGTCCAGCCGGGTCAGCTGGGGGGCGTCGGCGCTGCGCTGAAGCAGCTCCCCCACCAGGTCCAGATGGAGCACGAAGCCGGTCGCCGGCGCCGGGCGGCCGAAGCGGCCGAGGAGGCCGTCGTAGCGGCCGCCCTGGGCGAGCGGCCGGCCGAGATCAGGCCCGTAGCCCTCGAAGATCACGCCCGTGTAGTAGTCGAAGTCGCGGATGGCGCCCAGGTCGAGGCTGACCGCCGCCCCCAGGCCGTGGGCCTGGAGCAGGCCGTGGACCCGGGCCAGCTCGGCCAGCGCCCGCTCGGAGCGCCGGTTCTGGACCAGGGCGCCCGCCGCCTCCAGGATCTCGACGCCGCCGCGCAGCGCCGGGAAGCGAAGCAGCAGCTCGTGCTCGGCGCTCCGCAGCGGGGTGCTCGCGAGCAGGCTCTCCAGGGCCACGAAGTCGCGCCGGGCCAGGGCCGCCTTGATGCCGGCCCGGATGTGCGGGGGCACCGCGAGGCCGTCGAGCAGGCCCCAGAAGAACTCGGCGTGGCCCACATCGACCTGGTAGCCGCGAAGCCCGGAGGCATCCAGGCAGCGGACGGCCATGGCGATCACCTCGGCGTCGGCGGCGGCCCCCGAGGCGCCCACCAGCTCGGCACCCACCTGGTGCATCTCGCGCCGCCGGGTGAAGCGGCCGGGGTCGTTGGTCAGGACCGGGCCGGCATAGCAGAGCCGGAGCGGCAGCTCGGCGGTGCGCAGCCTGCCGGCCGCCAGCCGGGCGACGGGCACCGTCCGCTCGCCGACGACGGCCAGGAGCGAGCCGTCGCCGTCGCTGAGCTTGAAGAGCCGGCGCCGCTGCTCCGGTCCCAGGCCCAGCTCCAGCACGTCCAGGCTCTCCAGTGTCGGGGTGACCACGTAGCGGTAGCCCCAGCGGCGCATCTCAGCCAGCACCGCCTCCTGGGTCGCCCGCATCGCCTCCGCCTCCTCGGGGAGGAGGTCGCGGAAGCCCTGGACGTCCCGGCCGGGGGCGCCCGGCGCCCGCTCGCCGCCCAGGTCCGGCACCCGGTTAGTGAAGACACCTCCGCGACTGCGGGTCGGCCGGGCTACTCGTCCTCATCCTCGTCCTCCTCGGAGCTGCCGGCGGCATCCTCGGAGAAGTCGACCCCGGCCGCCTCGTCCTCGTCGACCTCGTGCATGCCGTCCTCGTCGTCGACCTCGACTTGGGCCCGCTCGGCCGGCTCGTCGTCGTCATCGTCGGTGGAGAAGATCTCGACGTCGCGCGGGACCAGGCTCTCGCGGGCGTAGGGCCGGAACTCGACCTCCTTCTTGCGGGTGATCGGGAAGCTGGGCTTGCCGGCGAACTTGGCGTCCTGGTAGATCTCGCGCACGATCACCTTGACCGTGGTGCTCTCGCAGGAGGTGACCCCGGCCTGGTAGCGGTTGCCGCCCTGCAGGAACTTGATCAGACGCCGAGCCAGCTTGGGCTCCAGGCTGCCCAGGCGAACCCCGCGGACCGTGTCCACCTCGATCACGTCGCCGCTCAGGCGCAGCTCGCCGATGTCGCCGGGGGCGACCTTGGAGCAGACGT
>JBBSHA010000072.1:0-8897 GCA_038253595.1 Candidatus Dormibacterales bacterium | reverse complement strand
GGCCAGGCCGGCGCCGATGAGCCGCCAGCCCCAACCGCCGCCCAGCAGCCGCGCCAGCAGGGCGCCGACCGGGAGCGCGCCTAGCAACGCCCAGTAGGCGAAGAACTTGGTGTTGTCCCAGTCCCAGGGCTGGAAGACGACCAGGTTGGGGAGCAGGAACCAGAGCCAGATCGGGGCCAGGGCGAGCGCCAGCCGGGGCGGCAGCAGGCCCCGCCACGCAAAGCCGGCGAGCATTGCCGGCACCAGCAGCGAGGTGTTCTTGAGCCAGAACCAGACCGGGCCGTCCTGGTGCCCGGCGCTGTTCGCCAGCCAACCCAGCTGGACATGGGGCTGGGCGGTGCCGGCGCCCGCCATCCAGACCGCGGCGGGCAGGCCCAGGAGCAGCGCCGGCGCGAAGTAGGCAAGCCACTGCCGGCGGCGGTCGGCCAGCGCCCAGATGGCGGCCAGCGCCACCACGGTGCCCCAGGCGTGGAGGTGGAAGAGCGGGGTGATGCCGGCGAGCACGCCGGCAGACGCGAACGGCGCCCAGCCCGGCCGGGGCAGCGCCGACCAGAGGAGGGCGACCACGATCAGCGCCACCGCGAAGCCGAACAGCACCGAGCGCTGGGGCAGCATCCAGGCCAGCACGGGGTTCAACCACTGGAAGTTGAGGTCCACGGCCTGGGTGTACAGCCGGGGCAGGTGCTCCAGCGCCGCCGGCCCCAGGCGCTGGAGGTCCCCGGCCAGGAAGACGAAGCCGAGGCCGCCGCTGAGGCAGAAGACCAGCACCGCCAGGGCGGCGCCGGC
Source organism: Candidatus Dormibacterales bacterium (assembly GCA_038253595.1). Taxonomy (GTDB): domain Bacteria; phylum Chloroflexota; class Dormibacteria; order Dormibacterales; family Dormibacteraceae; genus JBBSHA01. The sequence continues at coordinate 8,111 of JBBSHA010000072.1, read as the reverse complement.
GCGGTTGCCCGTGAGCCGGGCCCCGGCCAGGTACATGACAGCCGGGAAGGCCAGCCCCAGGAGCCCGCTGGTGAGGACCAGCGAGCTGGTCAGGCTGGTCCCCAGCGCGACCAGGGCGGCGGCCATGAAATCGACCATGAACGGGTAGGCCATGCGGTGGCCGGGGTCGATCGGAAACTGGGGGGGCAGGTTGTGGGCGAAGGCGAACGAGCCCGTGAACGTGAGGTGGGCGGCCCAGTCGCCGTAGACGCCGGCCCCGCCGGAGATCAGGCCCTGGCCGGTGAACCGGTAGGCCCCGGCCAGCAGGACCAGGGTGAACGGCCACGCCAGCAGCAGCAGCAGCCAGAGCGGCCACGGCTCGCGCCGCCGCCAGCGAGCGCCCAGCTCGCGCGCCTCCGTCCCGGCCTGGGCGCGGTGGGGCCACCAGGCGGCGCCACCCGCGGCCAGGCCGGCGGCCAGGCCCAGGAGCACGGTCGGGGCGCCCAGCCCGAAGCCCAGCGCCAGCAGGAAGGTGATGGTGGTGACCGCCATGGCACCAACCACCGCCCCGTAGGCCAGCCGCTCCTCGAGCTGGAGGGGCAGCCCGCTGAGGTAGGTCAGCCCGGCGCCGGCCGCGACGCAGCCCGCCAGCTCCACGCCCGCCGCGCCGGTCAGCCCGACCACGATCAGAAACAGGCCCAGCGCCCCGACCAGCAGCCCGTTGCGCAAGGGGGCCGAGAGGGCGGCCATCCGGCCGGCCGTCAGATCCACGTCCGCAGCCACATCCGGCCCTGGCCGAAGCCCCCCAGGTAGGCCTGGTCGGAGATCGGGAGGGCGGTCCAGACCGGGTAGAAGTAGAGGAAGGCGATCACCACCGCGCCCAGGTAGGCTGGCACCAGCCAGCGCGTGGTGAGCTGGAAGCGGTCGCCGAAGAGGTGGACCCCGACCGGGCCCGCCCGCTGCATCCGGACCAGCACGAAGGCCAGGGCCAGGATCATGAAGATCAGTCCGCCGAACATGTGGTAGAGAAAGATCACCCGGCTGATCCGCGACCAGGGCAGGTAGGCGGTGATGAAGCCGATCAGGATCAGTGCCGCGGGAAAGCTGCGGTGGCGGAGCACGAAGTAGGGCAGCGAGAGCAGGGCCGGGATGCTCGCCCACCAGATCAGCGGGTTGCCGAGGTTGACCATGCCCGCGACCAGCGAGTGGCCGCCGGCGAGATCCACCCCCAACCCCTGGGACTCGTAGTAGTAGGCCACCGGCCGGTAGAGGAAGGGCCAGGAGAACCAGGCCGAGCCGTAGGGGTGGGTGGCGGTCAGGTGGGCGTGGTAGTCGAAGATCTGCCGCTGGTAGCTGACCAGGTCGTTCAGCGAGTGGAACTGGCCGCGGCTGAAGAACGGGAACCAGCTGGCGATGTAGATCAGGACCGGCATGGCCACGAAGGCGGCCACGCCGACGCCCAGGTAGGGCAGGAGGCGGGCTCCCCCGGGGAGGGCGGCGCGCTCGGCCAGGCCCCAGCGCCAGGTCCCCAGGGAGAGGCCGACCCGGCGCAGCAGGGGCCGGGTGAGCAGGAAGAAGAGGATCGTGGCCGTGGCGGCCAGCGCGATCCACTTGGCCGCGATCGCCACCCCGCAGAGGCTGCCGGTCAGGAACAGGGTGAGCAGCGCCGCCCGCTCAGACCGGGCCCGCAGGTGGACCCCGAAGGCCGTGTACGCGAGCATGATCAGGAAGATCGGGATGATGTCGATCATCCCGATCCGGGACTGGATGAAGAACATGCCGTCGAAGCAGGCGAGGGTGGCGGCCGCGACCGCAAAGGTGCGATCGGACCACAGCCGGAGGGCGAGCAGGTACATCAGCGGTATGCACAGCGTGCCCACCAGGCAGCTCATGAGCCGCCAGCCGAAGGTGTTGAAGCCGAGGTCGGCGTAGCTGCCGCGGGCGCCCTCGAACGTGGCTCGCCACCATCCGTAGAGCCACTCGCCGGCGGCGATCACCTCCTTGGATAAGGGGGGCTCGGGGTCGAAGTAGCTGATGCCCTTGAGGTCGTCGTGGGCGAAGACGCCGAAATAGATCTCGTCGAACACCTCGCCCTCCGGCGGGGTCGGGGGCGCGCCCTGGGCGGAGTAGTTGCGCTGGTAGGGGTAGGCCAGGCCGCAGAGGGTGCCGGTGTGGTTCTGGGCGTCCACCGGAGTGCCGCGGACGCAGTTGCTGACCGGCGCCGTCTCGAACGGCCGGGAGAGGAAGTCCGGCATCAGCGGGCTGAAGAAGCGGAAGCCGAAGGCGACCACCAGCAGCACGCCCATGGCCAGCAGGTCCCGGCCCCCGAGGCCGAGGAGCCCCTCCGGCCGTTCGGGGACCGGGCTCTCCGCGGGCAACGGGGCGGCCGGCGGAGGCGCCTCCGCCGCCGCCTCGCCCCCCTCCCCGGCCTTGGCCTCAGCCTCGGAAGGGCCCCTGGCGGCGGCCTCCTCCGGGGCCCTTCGGGTCATCGCCCCCGCTTGCGGCGCCGCGCCCCGCCCATGTTCACGCCGGTCTTCTCCGGAAGCCGGCTGGTCAGCTCCCAGGAGAGGGCGTCCGGGTCCGGCACCGGCAGCGCCACCACGTCCTCGAACGCCAGCTGGCGGCCCAGCCGTTTGCGGATCGCCGCCACCTGGGAGTCGTCGCCGCGGAGCCGGACAAAGAGGGCGGGCTTGTCGAGCAGGCGGCGTCCCATCGGCCGCACCAGCTTCCGGCGCCCCTCCAGGAAGTGCTGGTTCAGGGGCTGGACCCGGGCCGCCCGGATCAGGTCGTAGCCGATGACGATGCTGGAGAAGAGGTTGGAGATCTTGAGCCCGCCGTCCTGAATCTGGGCGTAGCTGCGATAGCGGTAGTAGAGCAGGGCCGCCCCCAGCAGCAGGCCGCAGGGGATGTAGGCAATCCAGATGTAGCTGTTGAGGGTCGGGGCCAGCTTGTGCTGGAGGAGCAGGAGGGTGCTGGCGCCGGTCCCCACCAGGACCAGGAAGAGCACCCAAAGGCGCTGCTTTCGCCACATCTCCTCGGCGTACAGGATTGGTTGGCGCAAGGGGCTACAGGCTATCCTGGTCGGCCCAGCCCCGGGAGCGCTCCACCGCTCGCCGCCAGCCGGCCATCAGGCTCGCGGCCTGGTCGCGGCTGATGGCGGGCTCGAACGCCCGGTCCTGCTGCCACAGGCTCTCCAGCTCGGCGTCGCTCGCCCACGTGCCCGCCCCCCGCCCGGCCAGGAAGGCCGCGCCCAGCGCGGTGCTCTCGATCTGCCGCGGCCGGCGCACGGGGATTCCCAGTAGATCGGCCTGGAACTGGCCCAGGAAGTCCATGACCGAGGCCCCACCGTCGATCCGGAGCTCGCGCAGGGGGCGGTCGGCGTCGTCGCTCATCGCCTCGACCACCTCCGCCGTCTGGTAGGCCATCGCCTCCACCGCCGCCCGCACCACCTCGGCCCGCCCCGTGCCCCGGGTGAGGCCGAGCAGCGTGCCCCGCGCATAGGGGTCCCAGTGCGGGGCCCCGAGACCGGCGAACGCCGGCACCAGGTAGACCCCACCGGAGCTCTCGACCGACGCCGCCAGGGGTCCGGCCTCGGCCGCCTCGCGGATGATCCCGAGCCCGTCCCGCAGCCACTGGAGGGCGGCTCCCGTGACGAAGATGGCGCCCTCCAGCGCGTACTCCAGCCGGCCATTGCGCCGCCAGGCCACGGTGGTCAGGAGCCGGGCCCGGGAGGGGACCGGCCGGGGCCCCGTCTGCATTAGCACGAAGGAGCCGGTGCCGTACGTGTTCTTGGCCATCCCCGGCGTCAGGCAGGCCTGGCCGAAGAGGGCCGCCTGCTGGTCGCCGGCGATGCCGGTAATGGGGGCGTCGACGCCCAGGAAGGTGTCGGCGTAGGAGCGGGAGATGGGTCCGCTGGAATCGGTGACCGCGGGCAGCAGGTCGAGCGGGACGCCCAGCATCTCCCCCATCTCCTCGCTCCAGCGTCCCTCGCGGATGTCGAACAGGAGCGTCCGGGAGGCGTTGGAGGCGTCGGTGACGTGGTCGCGGCCGCCTGAGAGCCGGGCCACCAACCAGCTGTCCACGGTGCCCGCCGCCGCCTGCCGGGCCCCCTCCACGTGGGCCATCGCCCAGCCCAGCTTGGTGCCGGTGAAGTAGGGGTCCAGCTCCAGCCCGGTGATCTCGCGGGCCCGAGCCTCGTGACCCGCCTCCCGCAGCCGGTCGCACGCGGCCGCCGTCCGCCGATCCTGCCAGACGATGGCGGGGTGGAGCGGGCGCAGCGTGGCCCGGTCCCAGAGCACCAGGGTCTCGCGCTGGTTGGTGATGCCGATCGCGGCGACCGCGGCCGGCGCGGCCCCGGCCGCCTCCAGGGCGGCGGCGGCGGCCGCCTGCACCGAGCCCCAGATCTCCTCCGGGTCGTGCTCCACCCAGCCGCCGCGGGGGAAGTGCTGGCGGATCTCGCGGTAGCCCCGACCGCGCACACCGCCGTCCTCGCCGACGACCACGCTGGTGCTGCCGGTGGTGCCCTGGTCGAGGGCCAGGATCAGCTTCTCAGCCACCGATCACCGCGCCCCCCATGGCGGTGGCGCAGGAGCAGGTGCGCTCCGCCGGCAGCCGCGCGATCAGACCCAGGATCAGCTCCCGCACGCGCTGGTTGTTGGCGGCGAAGATGCGCTCCACTGCGGCCACGCTGACCGCCGGCCCGTCGCCCAGACCCTCCAGGCCGGCGTCGTAGTCGGTGATCAGCGAGACGTTGACGTAGCAGAGCTCGAGCTCGCGGGCCAGCACGGCCTCCGGGTACTGGGTCATGTTGACCACCCGCCAGCCCATGGCCGAGAACCAGCGGCTCTCGGCCCGGGTCGAGAAGCGCGGGCCCTGGATGACCACCACGGTCCCCCGCTCGTGGACGGTCACCCCCTGCTCCCGGCCGGTGGCCACCGCCAGCCCGCGCAGCACCGGGCAGTAGGGATCGGCCGGGCTGACGTGGGCGACCGTCCCGGCCCGGTCGAAGTAGGTGTCGGCGCGGCCCCAGGTGCGGTCCACGAACTGGTCGCAGACCACGAAGTGGCCCGGCTCCACCTCCGGCTGGAGGCTGCCGGCCGCGGCCGGCGCGATCACCCGCTCGACGCCCAGGGCCTTCATCGCCCAGACGTTGGCCCGGTAGTTGATGGCCGCCGGCGGCAGCGTGTGGCCGGAGCCGTGGCGGGGCAGGAAGGCGACCTCGCGGCCACCGACCCGGCCGATCGCGATCCGGTCCGAGGGCGGTCCGTAGGGGGTCTCGACGGTCTCCATGCGGACGTCGTCGAGCAGCCGCTGAAAGCCGGACCCGCCGAACACGCCTACGCCGGCCACCGCACCCCCCGCTCGCTGATCAACGCCTTGACCAGGCGCTCGGGCGTGATGTCGAACGCCGGGTTCCACGCCTCCGTCCCGGCCGGGGCGAACGTGGTCACCTCGGCGCCGTCGCGCTCCTCGATCCGGGCCGAGGCGCCGTCCGGGGTCGAGGGGTCGAGGGTGCTGGTCGGGGCCGCCACGTAGAAGGGGATGCCGTGCTCGTGGGCGAGCAGCGCCAGCGGGTAGGTGCCGACCTTGTTGATCACGTCCCCGTTGGCGCAGATGCGGTCGGCGCCGCTGATCGCGACCTCCGCCAGGCCGCGCTGGAGGAGCAGGCCGGCGGCGGAGTCGACGATCAGCCGGCAGGGGATGCCCAGCCTCCGCAGCTCCCAGACGGTCAGCTTGGCGCCCTGGACCCGCGGCCGCGTCTCCATCACGTAGACGAAGGGCCGGCGCCCCAGCTCGTGGGCGGCCCGGATGACGCCCAGTCCGGTCCCGTAGTCCACCGCCGCCAGCGCCCCGGTGTTGCAGATGGTGACCACCCGCGCCGCCTCCGGCAGCAGCGCGGCCCCGTGCCGGCCCAGGGCCCGGCAGGCATCCACGTTCTCGCCCGCGATCCGGTGAGCCTCCGCCAGCGGATCGGGGGCGCGCTCGACCAGGTCGACGGCCCAGAAGAGGTCGCGGGCGGTGGGCCTGGCGGCCCGGAGCAGGGCCGCACCCGCCGCCAGGTCGCCCTCCCGCGCCGCCAGGGCGGTGCCGTAGGCGGCGGCGGCCCCGATCGCGGGGGCTCCCCGCACCACCATCTCGCGGATTGCCCGGGCCACCTCGGCCGCCGTGCGGCAGGTTACGTAGACCTCCTCCGCGGGCAGCCTGGTCTGGTCGATCAGCCGGACCCCGCCGTCCGCCCACTCCACTGTCGGCATGGCCTCAGGCGGGCAGGTCGCGCACGAGCGCGACAAATTCGGCGGTTCTCGCAGCGTGAGCGTGGTGGAGGCTCACCGGGTGCCGGAGCCGGTCTCCGGGTGGTGGAACCTCAGTCCGCGGACTTCGGCGAGGCGGGCCTCGGCTGCCAAGTCCGGTTACGGCTACCTGTCGCGTAGCCCTCCAGATCGAGCGCGACGAAGGCGTAGCCGGCGTTGCGCACCCCCTCCACCACCTGCATCCTCTGCTCGACCAGGCGGCCGATGTCGGCCGCCTCGACCTCGATCCGGGCCACGTCGCCGTGGTGGCGGACCCGCACCTGGCGGAATCCGAGCGCCCGGATGGCGGCCTCGGCCGCCTCGATCCGGCTCAGCGCCTGCTCTGTGACCTCGGTGCCGTGGGGGATGCGCGAGGAGAGGCAAGCGAACGAGGGCTTGTCCCAGTTGGCCAGACTCAGCCGGCGGGCGGCGGCCCGGATCTCGCTCTTGCCCAGGCCCGCCTCCAGGAGCGGGAAGCGCACGCCCCGGCGCACCGCCGCGCCGTGGCCCGGACGGTGCTCGCCGGCGTCGTCGGCGGTGGCTCCATACGCCAGGTGGGCCAGGCCGAGGCGGCGCTGGACCGGCTCCAGAGTCCCGAACAGCTCCTCCTTGCAGTGGAAGCAGCGGTCGGCGCCGTTGCGGCGGTAGGCCTCGAGGCCGACCTCGGCGGTGTCGACCTCGACCAGCGGGGCGCCCAGCGCGGCGGCCATCTCGCGCGCGGCCTGCTGCTCGGCGGCGGGATAGGCCGGCGAGGAGGCGAGCACGGCGACCGCCGAGCCGGCCCCCAGCTCGTCCAGGGCGAGCCGGAGCAGCAGCGTCGAGTCCACGCCGCCGGAGTAGGCGACCAGCACCGAGCCCAGGCCGCGCACGATCGCCCGGGCCCGCTCCACGCCGCTCGGGTCGAAGCGGTCCAGCTGGATCATCCCAGCTCCGAGGTTAGCGGCTTCCAGCCACCTCGGCGGGGGCGGTGCTCGGCTCCACCGCGGCGACCCCGCAGAAGTTCTCGTAATCGATCAGGGCGGTGACGGTCGGGTGGTCGCCGCAGAGCGGGCAGGCCGGGTTGCGGCGCAGGTTGACCTTGCGGAAGTCCATGTCGATGCCCTCGAAGAGCAGCAGCTTGCCGGTCAAACCCTCGCCGATGCCGACCAGGTGCTTGATGGTCTCGAAGGCCATCATCGAGCCGACGATGCCGGGCAGGACCCCGAACACGCCCGCCTCCGCGCAGCTGGCCACGGCGCCCGGGGGCGGTGGGGTCGGGAACAGGCAGCGGTAGCAGCCGCCACCCTGGGCGGCCTGGAAGATGGTGAGGTTGCCCTCGAACCGGTAGATGGCGCCCTGCACCAGCGGCTTGCCGAGCAGGAAGCAGGCGTCGTTGGCCAGGTAGCGGGTGGGAAAGTTGTCGGTGCCGTCGAGGACCAGGTCGTAGGGCGCGAACACCTCGAGGGCGTTTTCGGAGTTGACGTGGAGCTGGTGCTTGACCACCTCCAGGTCCGGGTTCAGCGAGCGGAGAGTGGTCTCGGCGGAGTCCACCTTGAGGCGTCCCAGGTCATCTATTCCGTGCAGGATCTGGCGCTGGAGGTTGCTGGCGTCGACGGTGTCGAAGTCGACCACGCCGATCCGGCCAACCCCGGCGGCGGCCAGGTACATGGCCGCCGGCGAGCCCAGGCCGCCGGCGCCCAGCAGCAGGACGCTCGAGTTCATCAGCCTCAGCTGGCCCGCCCGGCCGACCTCGGGAAGGATCAGGTGGCGGGCATAGCGCTGGACCTGCTCCGGGGTGAATGTCGTCTTCGTGGGCATGCTAGGAGTATTACCCGGGGGGGTCCTAAGCCTATTCCTACAATG
>JBBSHA010000071.1:0-8937 GCA_038253595.1 Candidatus Dormibacterales bacterium | reverse complement strand
TTGAACTGCTGGAAGACCATTCCGATCCTCTGCCGCAACTGGCTCAGCCGCCGGTTGCCGACCACGCTCTCCCCCTCGAGCAGCACGTCGCCGGCACTGACCGTCTCCAGCTGGTTCACGCAGCGCAGGAGGGTGGACTTGCCACCCCCGCTGGGCCCGATGATGACCAGCACCTCGCCCCGCCGGACGGCGAGGTCGATGCCCTTCAGGACCTCCGCCTGGCCGAAGCGCTTGTGGACGCCGCGCAACTCGACCACCGTCTCGGCGGCGGCGGCCGGCGGTTGGCCGGCGGTGGGCGGGGCCGTGGGCTTCGCGGACACTCTTCGCTCTAAAGGTACCGCGCGTGCCCGGCCCCAAACCGCTTCGCCAGCGCCCCGGGCCCTCCTGCCGGCGATCGCGAATCGGGCGGCGGGGGAAGCCCGAGCAGGGTGGCAGCGGCGCGCATGAATGTCGTCCACTCCCGTTCCACCCCTACCGCGAGGTCCCGCCGGCCGAGGCGGTTGCGGGCTCGTTGGCGAGCCGGACCCTGAGTGGCAGGCCCTCAGCGAGCCGGAGAGGAGGGGTCGCCCGCGGCCTCGCAGAGCGCCCGCACGGCCTGCAGCTCGTCCTCGACGATGGCCATCTGGCGCCCGATCGCAGCCTCCTCGGTACCGTCCGGAAAGAAGAGCGTGAACAGGTACTCGCTGCCGCCGGCGTTCGGCAGCACGCGCGAGAAGGCACCCCGCGCCGGGTTCTCGACGCCGAGCAGGTCGACGGTGCCGTGTTCGCGGCAGACGCGCACGGTGATCCGCGTCTCTCCGTCGCCGCTGTTCACGAGCCAGTGCCCACCCTCGGGAACCACCGTGCGGGCGAAAGTTTGGCGCCCAGCTTGGCAGCCGGCGCGCGTCGGCGACGAGGTCGAAGACGGTGGTGGGCGACGCGTCGATGGCGACGGACCGAGTCTCGGAGCGGCGGGTTGAGGTCGTAGGCATGGGTAGATTATCCGCCATTGCACATGGTCTGCCGATTGCTACGATTGAAAGACGGTGGACCGCGAAGACCTCGGTGCGCTGGTGGGCCGGGTCACGCGCCGGCTGGTCGGCGCCGAGACGCCGCTCCTGGCCGCTCGCGGCCTCTCCATGTGGGGCTATGTCGTGCTCTCCCAGCTGGCCCGGCGGCCGGCCGAGACCCAGCTGGCCCTGGCCCAGGCGATCGCGTACGACAAGACCCGCCTCATCGGACTGCTCGGCGAGCTCGAGCAGCAAGGGCTCATCAGCCGCCAGGCTGACCCGGCTGACCGCCGGGCCCGGACGGTGCGGCTGACGGCGGCCGGACAGGCGAGCCAGGCAGCGGTCCGCGCCGATATCCGGGCGCTGGAGGCGAGGCTGCTGGCTGGGGTGAGTAAGGCCGACCGCCGCAATTTCCGGGCCGTACTGAGCCGGCTCGCGGCCGGCGCAGAGAGTCCGGCCATCCGCCCACAGCGAGCCGATCGCGTCCGATCAGCGAGCTGAGAGCCGAGCTGCACCGCGTGTGATGACACCTTCCAGGCGCGCTCGAATGGCGCGGCGGGCCCGCTCCAGGAACTGATCGTCCCTCTCCACCAGGTAGCTGGCGTTCGCACCGGTCAGCAGGCAGTTCAGCTCCCAGGCCAGCTGGCCGGTGTCTGCATCGGCGCGGATGTCGCCGGCGGCCTGACCCTCGCGCGCTGCCCGATCCAGGCTGGAACTGAAGAATCGATGCCTCTCCAGAACCAGGTCGCGGACCGGTCCCGGCCGGCTGTCGAACTCCGCAGCCGCTGCTTCGAAGAAGCAGCCGCCGGGGAAGACGCCCCGCTCCAAGTAGGACAGGTAGCTGTTGCACATCGCCCACAGCCTGCGGGAGCCGGCCGGAGCCCGCAGCCCCGGCAGCAGCACCTCCTCGGTGAAGACCCGGCCTGCCTCCTCCACCGTCGCCAGCTGCAGCTCCTGCTTGGAGCCGAAGTGGGCAAAGAGCCCACTCTTGCTGATTCCCAACTCGCCGGCGAGCCGCTGCAGGGAAACCGCTTCGAGGCCCTCTGACGACGCCACCTGCGCGGCGTGAGTGAGAATCGCCTGCCGGGTGCGGGCACCCCGAACCCGGCGTCCATCGAGCGTGACGGGCGTGGGCGCTTGCACGATCGCTATATTAGCACGACCGGGCGTGTTCTATTGACTTAGAACGACCGGTCGTGCTATCTATTGTCCATGGACAAGGACTTGCGGCGCAGGTGGCGGGGCTGGCGGCAGGCACGGCGGGAGGCGGCCCTCAACCCGGTCGATCGGGAGCGGCTGATGGTGCTGCGGGCGGTTTCCGAATTGATGGCCCAGTCGCCGGCGGGGCTGCTCTGGCTGCTCCGCTTTTTCGACGAGCTTCCGGTGGCCGCGGGCCAGACGGTCGCGCGGGAGGGTGAGCCCTGCCGGATGTTCGCGGTGGTTCTCGAGGGCCAGTTGCGGAGGCCGGCAGCGGGGCCGCCCGGCGCTGCGTTGAACGCCGGCGGCAGTCTCGGTTGGGGTGCGATGTGGGACCGGCGGCGTTCCGACGCCACCTGGTTGGCCGAGACCGATTCCAGGCTCCTGGTCATGGGCCACTCCCAGTTTCGGGCCGCCAAGTCGGCCTGCCCCGGCCTTGCCACCATTGCCGGGCCGCAACCGGTGCACTTCGCCGCCGAACGCACCGGGCGGAGGCGGCGCATGCCGGTGCCCGGCGACGCGACTAGGGCCTAAGCCGCCCGGTCACCGAGGGCGCCCACGGTCCGCGCCGGCGCCGGCGCCTTCTGGCGGGCGCTCCACACGATCAGGCCGACGCCGGCCAGGATCACGGCCATGGCCGCCAGCGTCCGCGGCGTCACCGGCTCGCTGAGGAGCAGCCAGCCCAGCCCCAGCGCCACCACGGGCGCCACGTAGGCCACGGTGTTGGCGACGTGCACCGGCACGTTGGTGAGGAGCCAGGTGAAAAGGGGGAAGCCGAGCAGGGCCGGAACCACGACCAGGTAAGCAAAGGCCGGAGCGGCCAGGACCACCTGGTGCAGGCTGAGATGCGCCGTCTCCCCGCTCGCCAGTCCCAGCGCCGCCTGGAGGATGCCTCCCGCCAGCATCTGGAGGCCGGTCATCAGGACTGGCCGGCGAGCGAGCGAGGCGCGGCTGCCGAAGACCGCGCCGGCCGCCCAGCCGGCTGCTCCTCCCAGCGTCACCAGGGCGGCCAGGAACCCGATGCTCGCACCGCCTCCCGGCCAGGCCAGGAAGACCACGCCGCCGAAGCCCGCCACCAGGCCGACCGTCCCCAGCGCGGCCAGCCGGATTCCGAAAGCCAGCCAGGCGACCAGGGCAGCCCAGATCGGCATTGTCGAGGAGAGCACGGCCACGATCCCGGGAGACAGGTACTGCGATGACCAGGACGCCGCGCCCTGGCCGGCCAGGATCATTCCGGACCCTGTGGCGGCGGCGATCGCGAGGTCCCGACGCCTGAGGTCCAGCCGCCCGCGGGTCCGCCACCCGGACCAGGCCAGGAGCAGCGTTCCCACCAGCACGAAGCGGGTGCCCGAGAAGACGAACGGCGGGACGCTGGCCACGCCGACTCTGAGCGCGACGAACGCCGAGCCGAAGGCCAGCCAGACGACGACCAGCGCCGCGCTCAGCCGCACCTGGCGGGGCGCCCGACTGACGCTGGCGACTCCATCCAATAACATCATGGGACTAACTCTGACTGATAGGTTATCTTGGTACAAGATGTCCAGTTATCCTAGTACTGAGCGTACCAGCCGCCAACCACTCGCCGACTTTCTGAGGAGCCGCCGAGCCCGTCTGCTGCCAGCCGCCGTGGGCCTGCCCAACGGCCGCCGCCGGCGCGCCCCCGGCCTGCGCCGGGAGGAGGTCGCCGATCTTGCCGGGGTCGGCCTGACCTGGTACACGTGGCTCGAACAGGGGCGCCCGATCCGGGTCTCGCACCAGGTGCTGAGCGGCGTCTCCAGAGCACTCCAGCTGGAACCGGCGGAGCGCACCCACCTGTTCCGGCTGGCCGGCCATGAGCCACCGCTGGAGCCCGCCAGCGAATGCGTCTCGCCTCTGCTGCGCCGGGTCCTGGAATGCTGGGAGCCCTACCCGGCTCACGTCTCGGGACGGCGGCGGGCGGTGCTGGCGTGGAATCGTGCCGACGACCTGGTGTACGGCTGGTCGTCGCTCCCCGAGGAGCGGCGAAACCCGCTCTGGCGGATGTTCATGGTCCCCGAGAGCCGGCGGCTTCTGGTCGACTGGGACCGCGAGGCGGCCCTGATGGTGGCCTCGTTCCGGGCCGAGGCCGGCCGCGACCTGACCGAACCGGACTACCAGGAGCTGATCTCCGAGCTGGTGGCGGGGAGCCCGGGCTTCGCGGCCCTCTGGGCCCGGCAGGACGTCCGCGGGCGCCAGGAGGGCCTGAAGCGACTCAACCATCCCCAGCTCGGCCGTCTCGACCTGGAGTTCACGACCTATTGGGTCAGCGAGCAACCCTCGCTCAAGCTCTACCTCTACACGCCCGCCCACGGCGGTGATACCGAGGCCAGGCTGGAGGCGGCCCTGGGCGCTCGCCGGCGGGGCTCCCGAGAGCCCCGACCGGAACCGGCCGGCTCAGGAGACGGCGGCCGTCTGGTCGATCGCGGCCATCGCGGCGGCCCGGTCCCGGCGGCCGAGGCCGCAGGCGGTGGCCAGGTCGACGCGGCGGTCCAGCCTCTCCTCGATCAGCGCGACCAGCCGGCGCTGGTCGTCGAGGCCGAGGTCCTCGTGGATGCAGCCGGCCACAAAGCGGACCGGCCGGGGTAGCCGCAGGCGCGAGAGCGGCACGTACCAGGCGCTGTCCAGGGTGGGCGGGATGTCGGCGGCGGCGAAGGGGGCGTGGATGTACTCGAGCCTCTGCGTATCCGGCCAGCGCCTGGCGATCGCATTCGCCAGCAGCACCACCGGTCCCACGTCTTTGAGGCTGGCCAGCGCCCGGTGGTTCATGTCGCCGAGGCAGAGGTGGATGCCGAAGCGTGACCCGAGGGGCGCCATCCGGGCCAGCCTGGCGATGCCGCCGGCCATGTAGCGTGCCACCAGCCGCCGGGCGGCCGCCGGCATCCGGGCCACGAAGACCAGTTCGGCCGGCACCTCGATCTGGAAGACCACGTCGTCGCCCGCCTCGGCGCGGATGGCGGCGATATCGCGGACGGTGGCCTCGGTGAACGGCCTCCGCCTGGTCAGGATCCCGGCCGGTCCGAAGGTGAAGAGCGCCAGGTCGAGATCGCCGGGTATCCCGACCTGGTACGCCAGGCCGGGCAGGCCGGCCTTCAGCCGGGCGGCCTGGAAGGCGGGATAGGCGGCGCGGAAGGCGCGCAGGTAGCCGAGGTCGACCCGCTCCCCGCTCAGCCTACGGCCGCGGCGCACCCGGAAGCGCGGCGTCCGGTCGTAGTCCGACCAGTCGCCCTCCTTCGCCACCTCCAGGTCGGGGTGGTTGCGGAAGGATTCGATGATGTGGATGATCCAGTTCCGGCGCTTGCCGGTCTCGCCGTCAGGAAGGCTGTGGAGACGGGAGCCGAGCCGGGTCAGGGCCTCGGCCATCGCCTCCTCGGCGTCTGCGACCGGCACGCTTCCCACGAGCAGCGCCCCGCGGCTCGGGATCTCGCTCACCGCCGCCAGTCTACGCCCGGGCTCGAGCCCGGCTCCAGCGCCTGGGGCGGCCCACGGCGAGGGGTCGGCGCCGCTCCGACCCCCGGTACCGCTGACAGCCGCATCGGGCTCGGACCGCCGGCACCCGCGCGGTTCGACCACCCGCTTGAGCATGCTGTGCCAGGCTGGTCCGGTGAGTTGGGAGCAGCGGCTGAGCGAGGCTTGGGCCACTCTCGACCAGCGCAGGGAGGAGGACTTCCTGGCTCTGATCGACGGCCTGGCCGCTGAGCTGCCCGCGGACAGTGGCATCGCCAGCTTCGAGCTGGGCGCCGCGCTGGACTCGACCGGCCACCCAGACCGCGCCGTGCAGCTGTACCGACGGGCACTCGACCTCGGGCTGGCGGGCGAACGCCGCCGCCGCGCGGTGATCCAGCTGGCCAGCTCGCTGCGAAACCTCGGCCAGGCGGATGCCGGCGTCGCGCTGCTCACGGCTGAACTGGATGCCGGGTCCGATCACCTTGACGGCGCGGTTCGCGCCTTCCTGGCCCTGGCCTTGGCGGACACTGGGCGGGAGCGGGAGGCGGTATCCTTGGCGCTGACGGCGCTGGCGCCCCACCTACCCCGGTACCAGCGCTCGCTGGCCAGCTACGCCCGCCAGCTTGCGGACGCCCCCAAGCGACCGATCGCCCCTGACGCGGAGCCCGCCGATGAGGCACGCCCCCGCCACTGACGCCGCGGGCGCCCTGGCCGGCTCGCCGCCGCCCTGGCCGCCTTCAGCCTCAGCGGCATCTACGATGGCGCGATCGGGGTTGCCTGGCCGTCGATGCGCTCAGAGCTCCAACAGCCCCTCTCGGCGCTCGGCCTGGTCTTCCTCTGCACCGTCGCCGGCGGCCCTGATGACGCTGACCAGGGAACGCCTGCCGCGGGCTCGGCTGCCGACCGCCGTCGGCTACCGGACCGCCGCAGCCGGAGTCGGTGCGGTCTGCCTGCCCGGCGGGCGCGGGACTGCTCATGCAAGGCCTCGGCCTGGCCATCTTCGGACCGCTGCTGGCGGCCGGTTCGCTGCTGCTGGCCGGCTGAACCTCTACGAGGCCAGGATTGGGAGCCGGCTTCGGGGGGCCGGCTCTTAGACCAGCGACATCGGCGCGGGTCAGAGACCGGCTCCCGAAAGGATCTCCTGGGTGGGGCGGGCAATCGCCTGAGCCGCAGTGATCCCGGCCGCCGCGAGGTGGCGCTCCACCAGCCGGCGCCCGACGGCGTAGCCACCCATGTGGGGAATGCCGGCCGGCGCGGCTCCGAAACGCCGAGCCGCCTCGTCGCCCATCACGTAGGGCGTCCAATCCGGGAAGGAGGCACCCGTGCCGAAGGCGGCGGTGACCCTGTCCCATGTGGCCTCGAGCTCCCGTCCCGTCACGGCGGCGTACCAGCCCCCGGTCGACTCCGGGCCGCACAGCTCGAGCGTGAACACCTCGGCCAGACCCTCCTGCACGATCCACTCGGCCAGGCCAAAATCCGCGATATTGGCGGAGCGGATGTTGTGGACCAGTTCGTGCACCCCGCAGGCGCCGATCCGAGGCAGGTTGTACTCGGTCGGCCAGCAGACCAGCCAGATGGTGCCGGGGGTGGAGCCCATGCCGTAGTAGCCGAGATTCCGCTCGATGAAGAAGCCATCGTCGGGGTTGCCCAGGCTCAGCGTGACGTCGACGCGCGTCGGGTGCCGGATACCCGGGACCGCGGCGCGAATGGCCTCCCAGGCCCGGTTCAGCTGGCGGCGCAGGCCGCCCCAGGCGTCGGCGGCGACCAGCCGGTCCAGGCCCTGTCGGTGATGGGGATCGACCCGGCCCAAGCGGAACCCGTCGCCCTGCTCGTGGATCTGCCTCAGGAAGGCCAGCGTCCCGGCGTCGTCCTCAACCGCGCCGGCCATCTCGGCCAGGGCGGCCAGGCGTTCGCTCGGCGGCAGCGCGATGACCCGCCCCAGGGCCTCGGCGTCATCGCGGACCACGATCTCCATTGCCCCCGTCGCCGCGATGTCGATGGCGGCGGGCCGCCAGGCCATCGTCAGCGCGCCGGCGGCCGGCGGCCGGCGGGGACGCCGGCGCGTTTCGGGTAGGTCACGGGGCGCTCCGGGCGGTGGCCTAGACCGCCGCCGGCTCCAGGTCGGCGACCGCCGGGATCACCCGGCTGCCGATCAGCTCCAGGGGCGCGATCTTCCAGACGTCGGCCACGGAAACGATCACCGTCTCGATGCCCATCGACGCCAGCCATCGGCACTGGCCGATCACCTGCTCGACGTTCTCCCCGTTCTCGCCCAGGTTGAAGCGGAACACGGCGGTCTTCACGATGGCCGAGTAGTCGCGGCCCAGCGTTTCACAATGAGCGCGCAGCGCCTGCAGCACCACGGGCACCTCGGGGCTCGGGAACAGGTTGCAGGCGTCCGCGTACTGGGCGACCAGGCGCATGGTCTTCTTCTGGCCGCTGCCACCGATCAGGATGCCGGGGCGGGGCCGGCTGATGCTCTGGGGCGAGTTGAGCGGGCGGTCGAGCTGGAAGTGCTTGCCGCGGAAGGGCGCCTCATCGCCGCGCCACATCTGCTCGCAGATCCGCAGCGTCTCCTCGAGCTGCTCGAAGCGATCGCCGAGCGAGGGGAACGGCACTCCCAGGCCCCGGCTCTCCTCCTCGTTCCAGCCGGCGCCGACACCCAGCCAGGCGCGACCGCCGCAGAGGACGTCGAGGGTGGTGAGGGTCTTGGCCAGCAATCCCGGGTGCCGGTAGTGGACGCCGGTGACCAGCGTCATCAGCTTGGCCCGCGAGGTGTGTGCGGCCAGGAAGCCCAGCGTCGTGTACGCCTCCAGCATCTCGTGTTCGGGCGGCCCGACCATACTGATCTGGAAGAAGTGGTCCATGACGCCGATCGAATCGAACCCGGCGTCGTCCGCGGTGCGGGCGATTCGGGCCAGGGTGGGCCCGATCTGGGCCGCGCCCCCGGGCCACGTAAAGTCGGGGATCTAGAGGCCAATCTTCATCGATTACAAGCTTACGACGTTGCCGCCAGCTCGACGGCGTCGCCCACCTCCGCCCGGTCGGCTGAGAGAAGCTGTGGAGCCGATCCGCACCCCGGCCCACAGCGGCGTGGCGGCTGACGAACGCCTGGCGGTCCTGGTCGCCGAGTTTGGCGGTCGCCCGGGTGTCGGGCTGCCCGGTCAATCGGGCCGGCGTGGATTCGGCTCCGACGCGCTGACGGTGAACGGCTCGATCTTCGTGATGGTCAGCGGAGGCCGGCTCGTGGTCAAGCTCCCGCGCGAGCGGGTCGTGGCCCTGATCGGGA
>JBBSHA010000070.1:0-9013 GCA_038253595.1 Candidatus Dormibacterales bacterium | reverse complement strand
GGTGCCGGCCGCCGCTGTCATGCGGCCGGCCAGACGGGCCCGGTCGAGCCGGGCCAGGGCCGAGCCGAGACCCATGGCGGCCAGGGTCTGGATCTTGGCGGCCGGGACCGCGCCGCTCTCGAGGACCGTCCGGGCGCCCTCCTGGGCGTTGCGGCCGGCGGCCTCCAGCCGGCCCATCCAGAAGCCGAGCTGGAAGGTCAGGTCGCTGCCCGCCTCGGCCAGGAAGTCGCGCGCCGCGGTGGCCTCGTCGGCGATCGCCGCGAACCGTTCGAACGCCCGCCGCAGCGCCTCCACGACCTCGGCGGCGGGCAGCGGCAGCGGCTGGGCGGGCGCGAACAGGATGCGCGAGCGGCCACCCCGCCCGGGCAGCCGGGCGCTCTCGGCGAGGGCGTAGCTGCGCACCGCCAGTCCCGCCTTCTCGAGCTCCCGGAGCAGGCCGTACGCTGTCCAGCCGGAGATCCCCATGGCGGCTGCCACTGCGGGGTAGTGAACCGGGCCGGCCGCGGCCAGCCGGCGCAGAACGCCCAACGCCTGGACCCGCCGAGGAGTCAGAGAAGAGCCGTGAACCATATCCAAAAAGACCCAAGAACCATACACCCGGCCCCCTGGGCGAAGCGGAGCTAGCGCCCCGCGTCTCGTTCGATGTCCTCGCTGCTCTTCTCGGAGAAGATGCGCTTTTCGATGGGCCGGAAGAGCACCAGCCCGACCAGGACGAGTACCGTGCCGCCCGCTGCCAGCAGGAGCGCGCCGAAGCCCGCCGCCATGCCGATCGCGGCCACCACCCAGATCGTGGCCGCTGTGGTCAATCCCTTGACCGCCTCGGCGCCACTCGAACGCAGGATGGCGCCGGCGCCCAGGAAGCCGACGCCGGTGACCACCTGAGCGGCGATCCGGGTGGGATCAACGTTGTGGCCCCCCCAGATCACCCCGAGGGCCGTGAACAGGGCGGAGCCGAGCGAGACCATGGCCATCGTCCGGAGGCCGGCGGGATGGCGGTGCCGCTCCCTTTCCAGCCCGACCACGGCGCCGAGGACCAGGGCCGCCGACAGCCGGATCAGCAGCTCCGCCTGGGCCGTCAGGCTCAGCTGCTCGACGCCCCCCGGCCGCGGGAGCCCGGCTCGTCGGGCAGGTCGGGCAGGTCCAGGTTGTTGACCAGGTCCCGGAACACGGCCAGCCGGTCCTCGCCCCCGGGGTCCATCTCGGCGCCCGTCTCGTCGTCCTTCTCCGGGATCACCCCCGCCCGGTCCAGGACCTCGGAGGCGACGAAGATCGGGCACTCGAAGCGGACGGCCAGGGCGATCGCGTCGCTGGGCCGGGAGTCGACGTCCAGCTCGCGGCCCCCCTGGCTGACGTGGAGGCGGGCGAAGAACACCTGCTCGGCGAGCGAGGTGACCACGATCCGGCTCACCGAGATGCCGAGCTCGCCGAACGCCGATGCCATCAGGTCGTGGGTGACGGGGCGCTCGGGCACCGCGCCCGTGATTTTGAGGGCGATCGCGTTGGCCTCGAAGACTCCGATCCAGATCGGCAGGTAGCGATCGGCCTGCCTCTCCTTGAGGATCACCACGTGCTGCCCGGTCGGCATGTGCACGCGGATGCTGTCGACGGCAACCTCGATCAGATCGTCCGTGTCAATACCCCTGGTCTAAGTCTAGCTCCCGGTCCCCGGGCCCCCTTTTGGTGAGAATTGAGGCATGGCGAAGAGCTCGCGTCGGGGACGGCTGGTGCTGATCGACGCCCACAGCCTGATCTACCGGGCGTTCTTCGCCCTCCCGCCCATGAGCACCTCGGGCGGGGTCGTCACCAACGCGGTCTACGGCTTCACCTCGATGCTGGCGATCGTGCTCGCGGCGCGGCCCGAATACGCGATCGCCGCCTTCGACATGGGCCGTCCCACCTTCCGATCCCTCGAGTACGCCGAGTACAAGGCCGGACGGCGGCCGATGCCCGACGACCTCCGCCCCCAGCTGGAGCTGGTGAAGAGGGTCCTGGAGTCGCTCTCGATCCCCATCTTTGGCCTCGAGGGGTTCGAGGCCGACGACATCATCGGCACCCTGGCCGGCAAGGGCGAGGCGGCGGGGATGGCGGTGACCATAGTCAGCGGCGACCTCGACTGCCTGCAGCTGGTCACCGACTCGGTGGAGGCGCTGGTGCCCCGGCGCGGCATCACCGACACCTTCCTCTACGGTCCCGACCAGGTCCGCCAGCGGTACGGGTTCGAGCCGGCCCAGCTGATCGACTTCAAGGCCCTGCGGGGCGACACGTCCGACAACATCCCGGGGGTGCCCGGCGTGGGCGACAAGACCGCCGCCCAGTGGGTCCAGCGCTACGGCTCGATCGAGTCGCTGCTGGAGCACGTCGAGGAGTTGAAGGAGGGCCGCGTCAAGGCGGCTCTGAAGGAGAACGCCGAGCGGGTCCGGCTGGGCAAGCGGATGGTCACGATCGACCGCGCGGTCCCGGTCGAGCTCGACCTCGACCGGGCTCGCTGGCTGCGCTACGACTACGACCGGGCGCGGGCGGTGTTCGACGAGCTGGAGTTCCGCCAGCTGCTGGCGCGGCTGCCGGCGCCCGAGGCGGTGCCGGTCCAGCCCACGCTCGCCTTCGAGCTGCCCGCCGCCGGCCCGGACGGGGTGGCGCTGGTGGACCCGGACCAGCTCGAAGAGCTGGGGGCAGCGCTCGCCGCGGCCGATGAGGTGGCGCTGGTCGGGCTCTGGAACGGCCCGCCCCGGGGCGGCCTCCAGGTCGGGATGGGGGTGGCCGCGGCGGAACGCGCCTGGTACCTACCCGGCTCCCTGCCGGAGCCGGTGCGGGCGGCGCTCGCCGGCCGGCCGCTTCTCAGCCACGACGTCAAGGAGACCCAGCTCGCCCTGGGCGGCTCCAACCTGTGGGGATTCTCCACCCACCTGGCCGCCTACCTGCTGGGCGCCGGCTCCCGAGATCCCCGGTTGGAGGACCTGGCCCGCGACTTCCTGGACCGCACGCTCATGGCCACCGACCAGCTGCTCGGCTCCGGCCGCCAGGCCCACCCGGCGTCGGCCAGCCCCCCGGCCGAATGCGCGGAGTACGCGGGGACCCGGGCCCTGGCCGTCCTCAACCTGCGCCCGCGGCTGGCCGCCGAGCTGCGCGGCCTGGGTGTCGACTACCTGTTCTACGAGGTGGAGATGCCGCTGGCGGGGGTCCTGGCGGAGATGGAGGGCGACGGCATCGCCATCGACGGCCCCTACCTACGCGACATGCAGGTCGAGCTGGCCGCCCAGCTGGCCGCCCTGGAGGCCGAGGTCTCCGAGCTGGCCGGCCAGCAGTTCAACCTCAACGCACCCCAGCAGCTGGCCAAGCTGCTCTTCGAGGACCTCCGGCTGCCGGTCGGGAAGCGGACCAAGACCGGCTACTCCACCGACGCCGAGACCCTGGAGGCGCTCCGCGACAAGCACCCGATGGTGCCGCTGATCCTGGAGCACCGCCAGCTGAGCAAGCTCAAGTCGACGTACGTCGACGCCTTGCCGGCGCTCGTCGACGCCGTAACCGGCCGGGTCCACACCTCGTTCGGGCAGGCCTCCACCGCCACCGGCCGGCTCAGCTCCTCCAACCCCAACCTGATGAACATCCCGGTCCGCACCGACCTCGGCCAGCGCATCCGGCGCGCGTTCCGGGCGGCTCGCGACGGCCACGTCCTCTTCGCCGCCGACTACTCGCAGGTCGAGCTGCGGATCGCCGCCCACCTCTCCGAGGACCCCCAGATGCTGGCCGCCTTCGCGGCCGGCCACGACATCCACGCCGCCACCGCGGCCCGGGTGTTCAAGGTGCCGCTGGAGGAGGTCGACGCCACCCAGCGCCGACTGGCCAAGGTCGCCAACTTCGGGTCCCTCTACGGCCAGGGCGAGTACGGCCTGTCGATGCAGATGGGCATTCCGGGGGACGAGGCGCGCGAGTTCCTGCGTGAGTACTGGGCCACCTACGAACGCCTCAAGGACTGGCTGGACGGGGTCCGGGTGGAGGCTCGGGAGGCGGGCGTGGTGGTCAGCGCCACCGGCCGGCGGCGGGCGATCCCCGACCTCCGCTCACCCAACTATCAGCTGCGCATGGCGGCCGAGCGGATGGCCATCAACTTCCCGATCCAGTCGCTGGCGGCAGACATCATCAAGATCGCCATGGTCCGGCTGAGCCGGGAGATGGGGGCGGCGGGCCTCGGCGGCAGGATGCTGCTGCAGGTCCACGACGAGCTGGTCTTCGAGGTGCCGGAGGCCGAGGCTGGCGCCTTTGCGGAGATGGTGCCGCGGGTGATGACCGGTGCCTACGAGCTGGCCACCGGTCTGGCGGTGGAGTCCAAGCAGGGCCCCAACTGGGCTGACATGAGGAAGCTGGCCACCGTCGTTGCCTGAGCTTCCCGAGGTCGAGACGCTGGCCGCCGACCTCCGTCCCCACCTGGTCGGGAGGACGCTGCTTGAGCCCGATCTGCGCCACCCGGGGATCGTGCGCCACCCCGAGCCGTGGCTCTTCGTCGAGGGCGTCCGGGGCCGGCGGATCGAGGCCCTGACGCGGCGGGGCAAGTACCTCCTGCTCCACCTGGGAATGGACGCAGACGGCGGCCCCGGCGAGGTCCTGGTCGTCCACCTGGGCATGACCGGGCAGCTGCGCTGCGTCGCTGGCGGGACCCCGGAGCCCGACCACCTGCACGCGGTGCTGCCCCTCGACGACGGCCGCCAGCTGCGTTACCGGGATCCGCGGCGGTTCGGCCGGCTGCTCTTCGGTGGCGAGGAGGAGCTGATCGCCGAGCGCAAGCTGCCCCGCCTCGGGCCGGAACCGATCGATCCCGCGTTCACCGCCGCCGACCTCTACCGCCGGCTGCATCCGCGCCGGGCGCCGCTCAAGGCCCTGCTCCTCGACCAGGCGGTGATGGCCGGGATCGGCAACATCTACGCTGACGAGTCGTGTTTCCGGGCCCGGGTCCGGCCGGACCGGCCCGGCTCCTCCCTCAGCCGGCCGGCCGTGGGGCGGCTGCGGCAGGCCCTGGAGGTGACGCTGGGCCAGGCGATCGCCAATCGTGGCAGCTCGGTCGACAGCTACCGCGACGCCTGGGGCGAGATCGGCGGCCAGCAGGAGCGGCTTCAGGTCTACGGGCGCGGGGGCAACCCCTGCTTCGCCTGCGGGCGCCCGCTCGCCGCCACCCGGCTGGCGGGCCGGACCACGGTGTTCTGCCGGCGATGCCAGCGCTGAGCCGGGTGCTGGCGGCGTTCGCGCTGCTGGCCGGCATCTTCGTGGTCGACAGCGTGGAGGTGGCGCTGGGGATTCCCAACACCGCCGACATCCGGGTGGCCGACCTGGTGGCGAAGCTCTGGGTGCCCGCCCTCGAGCCGCTGTTTCAGGGCATCGCGCTGCTGGGGGGCATGGAGATCGCCTCGCTGGTCGGACTCGGGCTCTTCGTCCACCTGCGCCGCCGGGGTCTGCGCTCGGAATCCCTGGCCGTCGCCATCCTGCCCCTGGCGGTCCTGGTCGAGGCGATCTACAAGAAGCTCGTCCACCACCCCGGTCCGGCCTCGTTCGGGCACCACGACGGACCCAGCCTCACCGTCCTGGTCGAGAATGCGATCGGCGGTCTCGGCAACAGCTTCCCCAGCGGCCACATGATGCGCACCGTGTTCGTGTACGGGCTGCTCGCCTTCGTCGTCCGCCGGCTGGCCCCGCCCGGTCTGGCCCGCCGGCTGGTAATCCCAGCAGCGGCCGTCATGATTTCCCTGATGGCATTCGACCGCCTCTACCTGGAGGTGCACTGGGAGTCCGACGTCGTGGGTGGACTGCTGCTCGGCGCCACGGCGCTGGCCGCGGCGGTCGCGTGGCTGGAGCGGCCGGTGGCGCCGTGAGTGATACCGGCGCCGTACTCCTGATCTCGACCATGGGCGGCCGGGACGAGGCCGAGCGCATCGGCGAGGCCCTGGTCGAGCAGCGCTTCGCCGCCTGCGGGTCGGTAGTGCCGATGGTCCACTCCTTCTTCTACTGGGAGGGCCGGCTGCACCGGGAGCACGAGGCGCTGCTGCTGCTGAAGACGTCGGCGGCGCGGTCTGAGGCGGCCCAGGTGGAGCTCCGCCGGCTGCATTCGTACGACAGTCCCGAGATCCTCGAGCTGCCCCTGACGGGTGGCTCCCCGGACTACCTGGCGTGGGTCCTGGCCGAGGTGTCGGGCCGCGGGCCGCGGTCCGCCTGAGGCCCCGGCGGGGGGCCCGCACCCGGGCCTTCGGAATCGTTGGCCGTAGGATGATCCGCGGCGCCTGGCGGCTTCTAGACTTGTAGCCGGGTGTCAGAGTTGGGGCCGGCGAGGGCGGACGGGGGGGGCGGCCAGGGCGGCCGGAAACAGCGCCCGGGCGGTCCGCGGGGGGGCGCCCGGCGGCGCACCTTGGCGGCGCGCTCAGCGCTCGTGGCGCCGTCGGCCGAAGCCCCCGTGAAGCCGGTTGATCCGGAACTGCGCGAGGTGGCGCCGGAGCCGGCTTCCCGGGGGCGGACGGCGCTGGCCGGCGATCCCCCTGCGACGGCCTTCCGCGATCTTCTCGGCCAGTCGATCGGGCTCCGCGTGGACGCCGTGACGCGCGTCTTCCAGGCCGGCGAGGTGGCGGTGCGCGCCCTCGATGGCGTCTCCTGCGAGATCGCGCCTGGCGAGTTCGTCGCCATCACCGGTCCGTCCGGCTGCGGCAAGTCGACCCTCCTGGGCCTGCTCGGCGGCCTCGACCGCCCCAGCTCCGGGCACGTGTTCGCGGCCGGCACGGCGCTCGACCAGCTGTCCCCGGGCGAACTCGACGACTACCGTCTGCTGCGCGTGGGCACCGTCTTCCAGGCCCCCAACCTGCTGCCCGCCCTGAGCGCCCGCGACAACGTCGCGATGCCGATGACGCTGGCCGGGGTGGCGCGAGAGGAGCGGACCGACCGGGCCGGCCGCCTCCTGGAACTGGTGGGGCTGGGTCACCGGGGACGCCTGCGCCCGTCGCGTCTCTCGGGGGGCGAGCAGCAGCGGACAGCGGTCGCCCGGGCACTCGCCAACCGGCCCGGCCTGGTCCTCGCCGACGAGCCCACCGGCAACCTGGACACGGCCACGGCCGAGCGGGTGCTGGGCCTGCTGGAGGAGGTCCACCGGCGCGGTGTCACCCTGGTGCTGGTCACCCACGACCCCGAGGTCGCCCGCCGGGCGGAACGGGTGATCCGTCTCCGCGACGGCTGCCTGGTGCCCGGCCCCGGGTTCGAGCGCCGAACCGCCCGCGCCCCGGTGGCCCTGGGCGTGCCGGCGCGGCTGGGCAGACGCGAAGCGGTGCGGCTGGGGCTGGGCGGTGCCGGGCGGCGACCGCTGCGCACCGGGTTGACGGTGGCCGGAGTCGCCATCGGAATCGGCGTCATGTGCCTGATCCTCGCCCTCGCGGCCGGAATCCAGCGGGAGGTCGCGGGCACAGCCCGGGGGGGCGCCCTGGTGGCGGCGATCGAGGTCCAGGCCCCCCCCGCCGGTCACCACCTGGACCCCGCGGCGGTGGCCGGGCTGACCGCGCTCCCGGGCGTCCGCGCGGGGTGGGGTTCGGTCGCCATCCAAGGCACGCTGGCCCCGGCCGAGGGGACGCCGGCGCCCGGGGCGGCGGTGCTGCTGTCGCTGCCCCCGGCCCCGCCCCCGCCCCCGCCCTCGTCCTCGTACCCGGGGGGCTTGCTGGCCGGTCGGGCGCCCCCGGGCGACCACGCCGCCGAAACGGTGCTGACGGCCGTACAGGCGCAGCGCCTGGGCTGGTCGGCGCGGCAGGCCGTCGGCAAGCGGGTGCAGTTCCGGGGTCGCTTTCCGGGCCTGGCCGCCGGACCGGCCGAGGCGCCGGCCCAGCTGCCGCTTGAGCTGGTGGTGGTCGGGGTCTCCCGGGGCGCCCTGACCGGCGGGGGTGCGGAGGGCGGCCAGGTCCCCTACGCGGTGGCCAACCGCTACTGGCTGGACATGGCCCAGGCCAACGGCTGGACCCAGGACCAGTTCACCTCGATCACCCTGGTCGCCACCTCGTTCGACCAGTTGGGCCGGGTGCGAGAGGGCGCCAGCGCCCGCGGTTACTTGGTGACCACCGGCGACGGCCGGCTGCGGGCGGCGCTGGAGCGGCTGCGCGCCCTGGACCTGGCCCTGCTCGGGCTGGCGGCCCTGGCCCTGCTGGTGGCGGGCCTGGGCATCGCCAACACCATGTACAGCGCCGTGCGGGAGCGGACCCACGAGGTCGGGGTGCTGCGGGCGCTGGGCGCGCGGTCGCGCGACGTCACCCGGCTCTTCGTGGTGGAGGCCGGTCTGATCGGGGTGCTGGCGGGTCTGCTCGGGGTCGCCGGGGCCGGCCTGCTGGGGGCTGCCGGCAGCTCGCTGATCAACCGGGTCGCCCCCACCCAGGGCGGCGATCTCGGGCCCCAGCTGTTCCCGGCCGGCCCCGCGATCGCGGCCGGCGGCCTGCTCCTGGCGGTCGCCCTGAGCCTTCTCAGCGGCCTTCTGCCGGCTCGCCGGGCCGCGGCCCTGGACCCGGCCCTGGCCCTGCGTCGCGACTAGAGTCCTGAAGCGGGCCGCCCCGCGGCAGCACCGCAACCGCCATAATCCCCACATCACAACCGAATAGTCGCGGAGGTAGATCAGGGAAGCCGGTGTGAATCCGGCGCTGTCGCGCAACTGTGAGGGGGGAGTGAACGGCCAGCGGCCACTGGGGGCAGTCCCCTGGGAAGGCGGCCGGGAGCGCTGATCCTCGAGCCAGGAGACCGGCCCCCGCGTCGCATGGAGGAAGCCCCAGTGCGCAAGCACCTCTATGCGGCCAGCGCGTCACTGGCCGCCATCGTATTCGTCATCGCGTCCGGGATCCCGACCGCTCGGGCCCAGAACGACCCCGCCTCCCGGGCCCTCCGCTACCTGCAGTCGCAGCAGTCGGCGGCGAGCGGCGGGCTGCCGGCGGGGTTTTCGAAGTACGACGCCAGCGAGTTCTACGCGATCGGGGCGGCGGCCGCCGGCTACGATCCCAAGGCGCTGGCCGCCGGCTCC
>JBBSHA010000069.1:0-9065 GCA_038253595.1 Candidatus Dormibacterales bacterium | reverse complement strand
CGATGTCGTCGATGATCGCCCGCGCCTCCAACTCATCGAGCCAATCGGCCGGCAATACCGAAGCTCCCCAGGCCGCCCCGAGGAGATTCCCGGTCAGTGCTGCCGTGCTGTCACTATCACCACTGTGATTGGATGCCAGCAGTAGAGCGCGCCGAAAGGCGTCGGTGCTCCCTTCCTTCTCAGCGAGGCTGCAATAGAGCGCAATCGACAGTGCCTCTTCCCCAACCCAACCGCCGCCCAGGGTCTCGATGGCCTCCGGTGCAGGCTCCCCGTCGTCAGCCATGACCCTGGCTCTCTGGATCGACTTGACGACCTCCTGCCCATCTGGGTCGGTCAGCTTGCCGAGTGCCTGATCAATTGCGGGGTCTAGACCCTTCCCGTCTAGAACGCTAGCCAGGATGAGGGTGAGGGCGCCAGCAGAGAGGTAGCCGCTTGGGTGTCCGTGCGTGATTGCTCCGACCTTGCAAGCCCAGGAGAAAACGTCTCCCGGGGCGAGAGCCATCGGCGAGGTTCGCATAACCGCCCCACAACCCTTGCTGTTGTTCATGGGATTCTCAGATCTCCGCTGGGCGTTGGTACGGAGCGCTGCCAAACAGGTATTGCCCGGGGCGCGCCGATGGCGCAATTCCGGGGCATGCAACAGTTGGCTCGGTGAGCTCAGCGCGTAATCCGACGGTTGTCCTCCGTACTCCCCCTGGGTGTCAAGCCAGCGTAGATATGCATAGTGGATGACTCCTGCAATATCGGCGATGCCCCTAACGAGGAAACGATTGTGAGCGCGGAGGAGTCCCTCAGCGGTGAACAGGGTCATCTGTGTGTCGTCAGTGATCCGGCCGAGTCCGCCATATGCAGGAGTGAACCCGGCAATCCCATCCGGGCCATGCACACGGCGTATTTCTTCCAGGGTCTGGAACTCAACACCGGCCCCCAGCGCATCTCCCAAGGCGCCACCGAGAAGCATCCCCCGCACGCGGTCGGCCTTCGAGAGCACTTGGCTAGGGCCTGGTCCGCCCCGCCGCCCCTTCCGCCTCCTCAGGCGCGATTGGCGCGGGCCGCGACCAGCTCGGTAGCCGCGCTCGAGTCCTGGCTGCCGTTGGAGCCGCCATGGCCGAGGCCGGCGGCGACCCGCTCACCAAGCTGGGGGTCCACGCTGGTCCAGTAGGCGATCACCCGCAGCTGCATCGCCCGGCTGACGTGGTCGCCGGCGTGACCGACGATGTTGGTGACCAGGTGCTCGCGGTCGGTGTCGGTCATGATCTGGCGATAGAGCGTCCCCGCCTGGCCGAAATCATCGTCCTGGGCGTGCTTCACGTACGCGTGGCGGCCCAGCTCGCCGGCCTCGACCGTCCAGCCCAGGTCGGCTCCTCGCTCCGGATCGGCCTGCGGACCCCCGTAGGAGTTGGGCGCGTAGACCGGCTGCGAGCCGGCATGGTGATAGGTCATCTGGGCATCCTTGTTGTAGGAGTGCACCGGGGCGTGGGGGGCGTTGATCGGCAGCTGCTCGTAGTTGGGGCCGATGCGGTGGAGGTGGGTGTCGTGGTATGAGAAGACGCGCCCCATCAGCATCTTGTCGGGGCTGAGCCCGGTCCCGGGCACCAGGTTGGCGGGCGAGAAACCGGCCTGCTCGACCTCGGCGAAGAAGTTGGCCGGGTTGCGGTCGAGGACCATGCGCCCGACCTGGATCGGCGGGTAGTCGCCATGGGGCCAGACCTTGGTCAGGTCGAAGGGGTTGAAGCGGTAACCCGCGGCCTCCGCAAACGGCATCACCTGCATCTCCAGGCGCCACTCGGGGGCGTCGCCGCCGGCGATTGCCTGCATCAGGTCCCGGCGATGGAAGTCGGGATCCTCGGCGGTCATCGCCCGGGCCTCGGAGGCGGTGAAGTTCTGCACGCCCTGCACGGTCTTGAAGTGGTACTTGACCCAGAAGCGCTCGCCGGCCGCGTTGACGCATGAGTAGGTGTGGCTGCTGTAGCCGTTCATGTGCCGCCAGGTGCGCGGGGTGCCCCGGTCGGACATGAGGATCGCCACCTGGTGCGCGCTCTCCGGGGAGAGGGTCCAGAAGTCCCACTGCATGTCGTTGGAGCGCAGACCGGTGTCGGGAAGCCGCTTCTGCGAGTGGATGAAGTCCTGGAACTTGGTGGCGTCGCGGACGAAGAAGACCGGCGTGTTGTTGCCGACCAGGTCGAAATTGCCCTCTTCCGTGTAGAACTTGAGCGCGAAGCCGCGGGGGTCGCGAACGGTGTCGGGATGGCCCTGCTCCCCGGCCACCGTGGAGAAGCGGGCGAACATCGGGGTGCGCTTGCCGACCTGGGCCAGGAAGCCGGCCTTGGTGAACCAGGTCACGTCCTCGGTGACCTCGAAGAAGCCGTGGGCGCCGCTGCCCTTGGCGTGCACTACGCGCTCCGGCACCCGCTCCCGGTTGAAGTGCTGGATCTTCTGGACCAGGTAGTGGTCGTGGAGCACGGTGGGCCCGCCGGGGCCGACGGTCAGTGAGTACTCGTCACTGGAGGCCGGGATGCCGGCGTCGCTGGTGGTCGCCGGGGGCTTGATTTCGCTCATGAGACTCCTCCGATGTGCGCGGCAGGCGAATGGCCGAGGCCCGTATATCCGGTCTCGAACTTACCAAAGCCGGGCGACGGCCACGAAAGTCCGCCGAAACCGACGTGAGGGCACTAACGTTTAAACAGCAGCCATGGTCCTCACCGCTCGTCACCGCCGCCTTCTCGCCCTGTGCGTCGCCGCCCTGCTCGGCGCGGCCACGGTGGTGATTCTGGTCGACGGCGGGGCCGGGGATTCCCAGCGGCAGCTGTTCGCAGCGGCGCGGGCATCCCTGGCGAGCCAGGTCGCCCAGGCGTCGGCCCAGGGCTACACCGCGGAGGACATCCAGCCGGTGACCGTCCTCGCGCGCCAGGTCGAGAGCCGCCCGGAACCGGTCTGGGTGGGCGACCGAGCGGCCTTCTACCGCGCCCAGACGGCTGACGAGACGAGTCTTGAGGCGCGCCTCGGCGAGGTCAGGACGGCGCTCCTGGACCAAGCCCGCCAGGCTGACCAGGCGCGCCTCGAGGAGGCCGCCGCCAAGATCGCGGAGGACCAGAAGCTGGGTACCGACGCACCCGACCTGAAGACCCTCCAGGATAGCTACGCCAAGGCGGTGGGCGCCCGGGCCTCGGGCCAGACCCTGGCCGATCTCCGCAACGCCACACGGTCGGCGGAGGCCGTCGCGACCGCGGCCGCTGACGTGGGGGCGGCCCAGAAGGTGGAGCTGGCGGCCCTCCAGCAGAGCGCCGACCAGCTCCAGGTGCAGGGTCTGGACGCTCTCCAGCGGACCGGCAAGGATGCCGTCGGGAGCGCCCGCAACGACGCCACCGTCGGCACCTGGCTCAAGGAGTCGGGTTTCGACCGGGCCTACCGGCTGCTCGAGAAGTACGCCCCGCTGGTGAGCGCAGGGGACATCGGCCAGGCCGCGCTGGGCACGGCTGGAGTCCAGCGCTACGGGCAGCAGATCCACGACGCCCTGGTCAAGGGCATGCCGGCCAAGGCGATCGTGATCTCCATGCAGGGCCAGGAGCTGCGGGCGTTTGCCGCCGGCAGGCAGGTGGCCGATACGCTGGTCACGACTGGCCATCCGCCCGACCTGGCCACCGACATGGGCCCGATGAAGGTGCTGTGGAAGCAGTCACCGTGGAAGATGCACTCGCCGTGGCCCAAGGAGTCGCCCTACTGGTATCCGGACGCGCTCGTCCAGAAGGTGGTCTGGTTCACCAACACCGGCGAGGGCCTTCACGACGCGTCCTGGCAGCCGGCCGGCACGTACGGCCCTGGTTCCCAGTTCGGCGCCTCC
This sequence comes from Candidatus Dormibacterales bacterium, assembly GCA_038253595.1. Classification (GTDB taxonomy): domain Bacteria; phylum Chloroflexota; class Dormibacteria; order Dormibacterales; family Dormibacteraceae; genus JBBSHA01. The sequence goes on along the minus strand of JBBSHA010000069.1, from coordinate 5,224 downwards.
GGCAGCCATGGCTGCATCCATGTCCCGGTTCCGACCGAGACATTTCTCTACGACTGGGCGGACTACGGCACTCCCGTGATCGTCTACCCGGGCGACGGATCGCCGCTCGCCGGCCAGCTGGCGCAGAAGACCACCGACGACCAGGGCAACCCGCTGACGGGGCCGAAGGGCGCCTAGAAGGCTGTTGAAAAAGGGGTTCGGCGGATCTGCGGCGCCCATGCGGCCCATCTGCGGCGTCACCTTCTGCGCTTCTCCCTTACGCACTCAATAGTGCGCGCGCTCCGGTGCTCGGCTCATCCTTGCACCTGGACCACGTGGGCACCGCAGCCCTCGCCGACCTTTTTCATCACCCTGCCCAGCCGGCGAGCGGACGGTGGCGCCGGTGGGGTACTTTACCCGTCTTGGGGTTGACGCAGTGAGCGCGGAGAGGCTCTTCGTGATCGTGGAGAGCGCCGCCCGGCGGGCCGAGGTGGCGCTGCCCAGCGACGTGCCCATCGCCGGACTGGTGGCCGGCCTGGTCGAGATGCATGAGGGCGCGCCGGCCGGTGGGGCGTGGGTGCTCACGGCGACCGACGGTGGCGTTCTGCCCGGCAACCTGACCCTGGAGCAGTGCGGCGCCCGCGAGGGGGACGTGTTCGGGCTGCGCCCGATGGACGGGTCGGGAGGCGCGGTCCATCCCCCGCCCGCCGAGCTGGCCGAGTCCAGCTGGGGGGAGGCGGCCTTGGCCCGGCCGGTCACCGATCTGGACGCGCTCCCGGCCGAGGCCGCCCAGCCCGCGCCGGGCGAGCCGCCCGCGGAGGCCAATTCGGGAGCGCCGGCGTGGGCTGAGAACCCGAGCCTGGCGGACCCCGAGCCGGCCTCCGTGGACAGCGAGCGGGCGGACGCCGCGTGGGCGATTCCTGAGCGGACGGACGCCGAGCGGGTGGACGCCGCGCCGGTCCCGTCGGACCCGGCCCACGTCGATCCGGCCCACGCCGATCCGGCCCACGCCGACCCGGCCCACGCCGACCCGGTCGCGACCGACCCGGCCCTCGCAGAGCCCGAGACGCCGCTCACGGAGGTGAGGCCGGAATTGCCTGACGCGGTGCCCCTGCCGGACCGGCTGCTGGCTGTGGCGGGGGCCCTGGTCTCGACCGAGGCGCCGGTGGCGGCGGCGGAGGCGCCCGCGGCCAGCCCCGACCGGCTGGTCATCGCCAAGCCCAGATCGGCGATCGAACGCGCCCAGGATGTCTGGCGCACGAGCGACTACCGGCACCGCCTGGACCATGCGATCGTCGCGCCCCGGCTGGCCCGCTGCGTCACCATTGCGGTCATCTCCCCCAAGGGCGGCGTCGGCAAGACCACCATCACCGTGGCGCTGGCGACGCTGCTGGCGATGATCCGCAGCGACCGGGTGGTGGCGGTGGACAGCAACCCCGACTACGGCACCCTCGGCCGCAGCATCAGTCCCGATCACCCGATCTTCGTGGATGACCTGCTCCAGGTGCTCCACCAGCCCGCGCTCACGGTCACGATGCTCGAGCGCTGCCTGGGCCGCGCCCAGCACGGCCTGATGGTGCTGCCGGCTCCCACCGAGCCGGATCGCATGGAGGCGCTCGACGAGGAGGCCTACAGCCGGGTCGTGACCCGGCTCCAGGAGCTGGCCGGCATCATCCTCCTCGACTGCGGGCCGGGGATGTACGACCCGGCAACGCGGGCGGCGCTGAAGGCGGCCGACCAGCTGGTGGTGGTGTCCGACGCCGAGCCGCGGACGGCCAGCCTGGTCGCCGAGGCCGTCCTCCGGCTGCCGGGGTCCACGTCCTACACGTTCGTGGTCAACCGGGTGCCACGCTCCGGGAGCCGGCTCGACATCCGCCACCTGGAGGAGGACCTGCACAGCGCCCGCGGCCTGATTCGGGTCGAGGCCGACCAGGCCGCGGCCTCCCGGGTAGCCGAGGGCGAGTTCACGTGGAGTGGCGCCCCCGACAGCTGGCAGGTCGCGTTCCGGGAGCTGGCCGCCCTCCTCGCCGCGGACTGGGAGAGGCTGGGCGTCAGCGAATGAGTGGGGGCGCGGTATATGCCCTCAATCTCTTCGACGTCGCCGACCGCGAGGAGTACCTCGCCTACTCCCGCCGCTCCGCCCGCGAGGTCGCGGCCCATGGCGGCAGGGTGCTGGCGCTGGGCCGCTTTGTCGAGAGCGTCGCCGGCGACGTGGCCCCGCGCCAGGTCCTGATCCTGGTCGAGTGGAGTTCCCGGGAGGCCTTCCAGGGCTACCGCGACGACCCCGCCCTGGCCGACCTCCACCTCCACCGCGAGCGTGGGGCGGGCGCCTACGTCTGGCACCTGTTCGAGAGGCTGGAGGACCTGCGCCCGCTGCTCCGGCCCTCCTGAGCAGCGGGCGGCACGGTCTCGAGGGCACCCGACCCCTAGGCTGAATCGAGTGCGCGCGGATCTCCGGCTGATCGTGTCGGTCCAGGCCGTCCGCGCCTTCGCCTACGGGTTCGGCGCGGTCCTGCTCGGCAGCATCCTGGCCCGGGCCGGTCTCTCCGACACCCAGGTCGGCCTGGTCTTCGGCGCCATGTTGGGCGGGATGGGCCTGATGACGCTGGTGGTCGCGCTCGGGGCCGACGGCTTCGGCCGCCGCCGCGCCTACGTGCTCCTGCTGGCGGTGATGGGCGTGGCCGGAGGCGTGTTCGCCCTCACCACCTGGCTGCCCGCGCTGATCGTGGCGGCGCTCACCGGGACGCTGTCCACCGATGCCAACGAGTCCGGTCCCATCAGCTCGCTGGAGCAGGGCATGATGGGCCAGGCCGAGGCCGGCGACCGGGCGGCGGTGTTCGGGCGCTACAACTCGATCGCCTTCCTCTTCGGGTCCTTCGGCGCGCTCGCCGCCGGCGGCCCGGCCGCGCTCCGCCACCTGCTGCCTTCGCTGCCCGCCAACCAGCTCTTCCTCCTCGTCTTCCCGCTCGCCGGCCTGGCCTGCGCGCTGGTGGCGGGCCGCCTCAGCCCGGCGGTCGACGCGGCGGTGGGGACCGGAGGCCGGCCCGCCGGCCTGCGCGAGTCACGGCGCCAGGTCGGCCTGCTGGCGGCGCTCAACGGGGTCGACTCCTTCGCCAGCGGCTTCGTGGTCCAGGCCTTCCTGGTCTTCTGGTTCAGCCGCCGGTTCGGCATCCGGCCCGAGCTGATGGGACTGCTCTTCTTCGCCACCGGCATCCTCCAGGCCTTCTCGGCTCTGGCCGGGGGCTGGCTCGGCACCCGCGTCGGCCTGCTCCGAACCATGATCGGCAGCCATGTGCCGGCCAACCTCTGCCTGGCTGCCATCCCGCTGGCCCCTGTCTTTCCAGTCGCCGCGGCACTGCTGCTGGTCCGCTCGGCCCTGTCCAACATGGACACCCCGGCCCGCCAGGCCTACACGCAGGCCATCGTCCGGCCCGAGGAGCGGGCGGCTGCCGCCAGCTACACCAACGTGGTGCGCTACTTCGCCAAGCCGATCGGACCGATCGCGGGCGGGGCGCTCATGCACCTCAGCTTCGGCGCCCCGCTGGTGGTGGCGGGCCTGGTCAAGGTAGGCTACGACGCCGTGCTCTACGCCACCTTCCGCCGGGTGCGGCTGGCCGGATGAGATCGGCGGCCCGGGTGGCGGCCGCGCTGCTGGTCCTGGTGGCGGCGCTGGGGGCCGGCAACCTGCTCCGCCCGGTGCCGGCCGTGGAGGCATCGATCGGCTTCCCGCGCCAGTCGATCCAGGGCACGCCGCCGGTGGTGCCCTGGCCGGAGGGCGGGCAGGCCGCGATCGGCGCCGAGGGCGCCGGGGTGCTGGCGGCCAGTCCGGGCGCCCGGCCGGTGCCCATCTACAGCGTCGCCAAGGTGATGACCGCGCTGGTCGTGCTGGAGGCGAAGCCGCTCCAGAGGGATGAGAGAGGACCCGTGATCGCCATCACCGACCAGGACGTCGGCGTCTTCCGGCAGCTGCGGGCCGACAAGCAGTCCGTGCTCGAGGTGGCGGCGGGCGAGCAGCTGACCGAGTACGAGGCGCTCCAGGGCCTGCTCATCCCGTCCGGCAACAATGTGGCCGTGCTGCTCGGCCGCTGGGCCTTCGGCTCGCCCGAGGCCGAGGTCGCTCGCATGAACGCCCGGGCCGCGGAGCTGGGGCTGACGCAGACCCACTTCGCCGACGCCAGCGGCGCCGACGAGCAGACCACCAGCGTCCCGGCCGACCTGGTCGTGCTGGGGGCGGCGGCCATGCGCGAACCGGTCTTCGCCGCCATCGCCGGCCAGCCGGAGGCCCGGCTGCCGGTCGCCGGGCTCGTCTACAACGTGAACGCGGCGCTGGGCCAGGACGGCATCACCGGCGTCAAGACCGGTTCCAGCAACCAGGGCGGGGCGGCCTACCTGTTCGCCGCTCCCGACCGGCTGGCCGACGGCCGCCAGGTGCTGGTGCTGGGCGCAGTCACCGGCCTGGCCACCCTGGACGGCGCCTTCCAGTCGGCGCGCACCCTGCTGGCCACGCTTCGCGGCAACCTCGGGGTCCGCCGGGTGGTGACCCGCGACCAGGCGGTCGCGGCCTACCGGCCGCCCTGGGGCGGGTTCGCCGACGTGGTGGCGGCGGCCGACCTCGACGTGCTGCTCTGGCCGGGCACCGCAGTCCGCAGCCGCCTGGTGGCGCCCGCCGTCCGGCCGCCGCTCTCCCCGCGCAGGCTGGTCGGATCGCTCGAGGTGCGCGCTGGCGACCAGGTCCACCGGGTCCCGCTGGCGACCGCCGACCAGCTCTACGGCCCGGGCCGGCTCTGGCGTCTGACCAGGCTGCGCTAGCGCGCTGCGCGCGTCAGCGGCCGTCCGGAGGAGGCCGGCCCAGGCCGGGGTTGGCCGCCCGCCACACGCGCTCGGGGGTGGCGGGCATGTCCAGATGGCGGACGCCGAGGTGGGCCAGGGCGTCCACCACCGCGTTCCACACCGCCGGCGTCGACCCGATCGTCCCCGATTCGCCGATTCCCTTGGCGCCCAGCGGGTTGTGCGGGCTGGGGGTTACGGTGTGGCCGGTCTCGAAGCGCGGCAGCTCGGCCACGCTGGGCACCGTGTAGTCGAGCAGGCTGCCGGTCAGCGGGTTGCCGTCGGCGTCGTGGATGACCTCCTCGAACAGCGCCTGGGAGACGCCCTGGGCGATGCCGCCCTGGACCTGGCCCTCGGCCAGGCGGGGATTCACGATCCGGCCGCAGTCGTCGACTGCGACGTGGCGGAGGAGCCGGGT
>JBBSHA010000068.1:0-9074 GCA_038253595.1 Candidatus Dormibacterales bacterium | reverse complement strand
GGTCGAAGCGCAGCCCCGCGATCGCGCTGCCGGCCGCCTCGACGTCGCTCAGCACCGCCACCGGGAGCGTCGCCGCCCGCTCCACGACGGCGTCGGCGAGCACGCCGGCGCCGCCCACCGCCTGTGCGTAGTTGAAGTATTCGGGGGCCAGCAGGCTGAGGTCGCGGCGGTGCCCGGCGGGCACGGTGACGTGGAGCTGGTAGGCTGACTGGCCGGCCACGACCGTGGCCCCCGGCAGCCGGGGCCGGGCGTTCAGGTTGGGCAGGCCGCCAGGCGGGGCGGCGCCGGGGTCGGCGTCGTCGCGGTTGATCAGCAGCACATCGCCGGTGAACGCGGCCTGGCCGACGTTGTGGACAGCCAGCTGGTAGCGGACCCAACTGCCGCTCCCGGTCGCGGAGGCGGCCAGCTCCAGTTGGGCCCCGGCTCCGGGCTCGACGTCCCGGCCCTGGGAGGGAGCCAGGCGGGTGTACCAGACAGCGCTCGCGGCCGCCACCACGAGCAGCGCGATGGCGAGCGGGTGGCGGGTCGTCATGGTCCCGCGCCGAGGCTACACCCGGCGGCTCATCCCCGCCCCCTTTCCCGGTCGTATCAACCCGCCGCCGGCTCCAGCCATCGGGTCTCGCCGATGGTGACGGCGACATGGGCCATGGGTCCGCCGGCGGCGGCGCCGTGCCAATGCTCCTCGCCGGGGGCGGCCGCGACCGAGTCGCCGAGGCGGATGGGCCGGACCTCGCCGCCCCGGGACTGGACCCGGCCCTCGCCCTCGACCACGTGCAGCACCTGGCCGCCGCTGTGGAAGTGCCAGTGGTTGCGAGCGCCGGGCTGGAAACGGACCACGGAGACGTTGACGACGTGGGCGTCGGCGCCGCGGTGCAGCGGATGGGCGGCGGCGGGGCCGGTGAAGTGGGAGCCGTCCATCGGCTCTCCCACGAGGGCTTGGGCGAGGGGGGTCAGTTCCATCCCCAGATGGTAGTGCCGGCCGGCGGATCGCCAACACGCCGCCCGCCGCCCCACGCCCAACCCCTACCCTGGAGGCGTGGAGCGCACGCACCGGGCTCGGCGACGCCGGGCAGCGCAGGGTGGCCTCCCTGCGCAGCGCGGCGGTGGCTAGAGGCAAAACCCGGGCGGCCGCGCACGGCCACGCCCGCCAGGCCCGGGGCCAGGTCAAGAAGGCGGCCCGGCATCCCGCCACCGAGACCGCCGGCCGCGCCGGCTACGTGATCCGCGGCCTCCTCTACGCCACCATCGGCGTGCTCGCCCTCGGCCTCGACATCGGCCGCGGGCAGGCCCGGGACATGAAGGGGGCGGTGGCAGAGCTGGCGGACAACCCGCTCGGCCTTCTGGTCCTGATCCTGATCTTCGCGGGCCTGGTCGGCTACGCGATCTGGGGCTACGTCCGCTTTCTGTTCGACCCCCTGCACCGCGGCAGCGACGCCTCCGGCTGGGCGCAGCGGCTGGGCTTTCTATGGAGCGGGCTCAGCTACACGGCGCTGCTGGTGTTCGTGGCCCAGTTCGCCATCGGATCCGCGAGCCAGGGTGACCCCACTCAGGGCTACGTGGCCGCCCTGCTCAACCACCGGCTGGGCCCCCTGGTCGTGGCGGTGGTGGGGGTGATCGTGGTGGTCGCCGGCCTCGGCCAGTTCGTGGACGCGGTCAAGGCCGGGTTTCAGAAGGACCTCAAGCGTGGCCGGCACGGAGCCTCCCCGGACGAGCGCCGGATCGCGATCGGGCTGGGCCGGCTGGGCATGTTCGCGCGCGGGGTCATCTTCACCATGCTCGGGATCTTCGTGGTGCAGGCCGCCCTCCAGCACGACAGCAGCAAGGTCCGGACAATGGCGGGCGCCTTCGACGCGCTCGCCGGATCGGCGCCCGGGCACGTGCTGCTGGCAATCGTGGCGGTGGGCTTCGTCGCCCTCGGCCTGCACTCGCTGGCCATGGCCCGCTGGGTCAGGATGCTCAGCACCAGTACCAGCAGCGGCTAGCTCTTCGAATTCGCCTGAACTGGGCGTCGAGCGTCGCGGAAGCGACATGCGCCGCCTCCGCAATCGGTGCATCCGGCGGCCAAGTGCACCAGTTGCGGCCGGCGCCGCGGCCACCGATCAGAGACGCGGCCAGGGGCGCCATCCGGGCGCGGGCGCCGGTAGCAGGCGCTCCGGCAGCCAGAGCACGAAAGCCGACCAGCCCAGCCCGAGCAGGAACCCCCCGAGCACGTCGCTGGGCCAGTGCACGCCCGCGTAGACCCGGCCCAGGCAGCCGGTAAGCGCGAGCAGGGCGGCTGCCGACCACACCATCCAGCGCGTCCGGCGCGTGACCCCGGGGGCGATCGCGGCGGCCAGCATGAATGCCAGCCACGTGTAGAACACGGCGTGGCCGCTGGGGTAGCTGTAGCCGTTGGCGGGATCCAGGATGCGGACCAGGCTCGCCTCCGGGCGGTGCCGGGCCACCGAGGCCTTCACCACCTGGTCGATGAGGCTGGCGCCCATGCCCAGCAGCATCAGCAGGCCGCCGCGACGGTCCCAGATGAAGAGCCCGACCACCGCGGCCAGCGCCAGCCCGGTCTGGTAGGCGCCGCCGAAGAAGTTGGTGGCGTCCATCAGGCGGGCGTAGGGGCCCCACGGTACCCGCTGGACGGCCAGCTCGGCGGGCACGTCGAAGCGGAGCAGCGCGCCATTCACGACCGCGATCGTGTCCAGCATCCAGAGTCCGGCAGCGGCCACCGCGACCGCCGCGAGGAGCCGGCGTCCGATCCGGCCGGGGTGCCCGGAGCCGACCTGCTCGACGGCGGCGCCGGCCTCCTCCCTCAACCGAAGGCCGGCCGGGGGCGCTCCCTGTCGAGGCCGAACACGGGGTTGGAGAGCCGCTTCGAAGCCAGCACCAGCGCCGTCCAGCCGCCTCCCAGCAGTAGGCCGGCCGCGACGTCGCTGGGCCAGTGGGAGCCCACGTAGGTGCGGGCGACGCCGGTGTCGAACACGATCAGGGCGTCGATTGCGAAGAGCGCCAGGAAGGCGGCCCGGGGCAGGTAGCGGCGGCCCAGGCAGAAGCACAGCAGCGTCGCAAAGGTGAGGAAAAAGACCGTGTGCCCGCTGGGGTAGCTGCAGCAGGGCAGGTGCTCGCTGACCCGGACCAGGCGGGCGGGGGGCCGCGGCCGGTGGACCAGAAAGCCGGCCAGCTGGTAAAGCGCCGCCGACACCGCCCCTGCCGCCATCAGCGGCGCCGCCGGCCGGTTGGCCAGGAACACGGCCACCAGCACCACGACCGCGGCGATGATCTGGTTGACCCCGCCCAGGAAGGTGAAGTAGCCGAAGGTCAGGGCCAGCGGGCCCCAGCCGGTTGCCTGGATGGCCCGCTCCAGGTCGAGGTCGGCGGCCGTCAGCGGCCGGCCGGCCACCAGCGCTGTCTCGGCGCCGAAGAGGATCAGGGCGACCGCCGCCACCGCCAGCAGCGGCCGGTGAACGCCGGCCTCGGCCACCTCGCGGGGGAACCGGCGGGCGCCGGCCAGGGCAGTCTTCACTGCGTTCCCGGCTCGTCCCCCGAGGCGATCCAGCGGCCGCCCCCCTGGACGGCCACCAGCTCCTCCGCCGCGCCCGGTCCCCACGAGCCCGCCGCGTACGGCTCGGGATGGCCCTCCGACTCCCAGGCCGAGACCACCGGGTCCACGATCTCCCACGAGGTCTCGATTTCCCGACCGCCCGGAAACACGGTGTGGCCGCCCGCGAGAACCTCGCTGAGGACATTCTCGTAGGCGTCCGGGAGGTCGAGCCGGGCAAGCAGCTTGTACTCCAGCTTGAGCCCGGCGGGCACCATCTCGAAGCGGGCCCCCGGTCGCTTGGCGCCGATCCGGAGCAGGATCCCCTCGTCGGGCTGGAAGCGCATCACGACCAGGGTCGGGATGCCGCGCTGGCGGCGGCCGGCGATCCGCAGGTGGGGCGCGTCCTTGAGCCTGACCACCACCTCGGTCAGCTGGCGGCGGAGCGCCTTCCCGGTCCGCACAAAGATCGGGACTCCCTCCCAGCGCCAGTTCTCGATCGCGACCCGGGCCGCCGCGTACGTCTCCCGCCGCGACTGCGGGGGCACCCCGGCGGCCTCCAGGTAGCCCTCGTACTGGCCCCGTACCGCCTGGCCGGGGTCGAGCGGCTGCACCGCCCGCAGCAGCTCCTGCTTGGCCTTGCGGATGTCGGCCGCGTCGAACGTGCTGGGCGGCTCCATGGTGACCAGGGCGAGCAGCTGGAGGACGTGGTTCTGGATCATGTCCCGGACGGCGCCGACCTGATCGTAGGAGCCGGCCCGGGTGCCGATGTCCTGCTGCTCGGCGGCGGTGATCTGGATGCTCTCGATCATGGTGCGGTTCCAGACCGGCTCGAAGAGCGAGTTGGAGAAGCGGAAGGCGAGCACGTTCTGGACGGTGTCCTTGGCCAGGTAGTGGTCGATCCGGAAGACCTGGCTCTCGTCAAAGAGGGTGGCCATCTGCCGGTTCAGCCGGCGCGCGCCGGCGGCGTCCTGGCCGAGCGGCTTCTCGACCACGATCCGCTGGCCGGAGCCTCGCTTCGAGAGCCCGCAGTGTTCGATCCCGGCCAGGATCTCGCCGAAGGTGGCCGGAGGGGTGGCCAGGTAGAAGACAACGGGTCGGGCGGAGCCGTCGATGGCCTGGCGGAGGCCGCCGTAGCTGGCCGGTGTGGCGTAGTCCAGCCGCACCCAGTCGGCGCCGGCGGCCAGTTCGGAACTGCCGCTGGCGCCGAGCACCAGCTCCTGGAACGCCTCCCGCGACATCTCGCTGCGCCCGGCGCCCACCAGCCGGATGCCCCCGGCCCGGCCGGCCAGGGACAGGGAGCGGAGCGCGGGCAGGATCTTGCGCCGGCTCAGGTCGCCCGACGCCCCGAAGATGACGATGTCGGTCGCAGACCCGGAGTCGTCGGTCTGGGCTGCCATGGCCCATATCATGCTGGCTGTGGTCATCGGGATCGGACGCCGGCGGCTGGAGGGCGCCTCCGCCGTGACCGGCGCCACGCGCTTCACCGCCGACCTTCGGCTGCCCGGCCTGGCCCACGCCCGCCTCCTTCTCAGCCCGCACGCCAGCGCCCGGATCGTTCGGGTCGAGCTGGCGGCGGCGCGAGCGGCCCCCGGGGTCCTGGCGGTGGTCGCGGGCGCCGACCTGCCGCCGCTCCCCGTCCGGGGGCCGGAGCTCCCGCTCGCCGTGGGCCGGGTCCAGTACGCCGGCCAGCCGGTGGCCGCGGTCGTCGCGGAGACCGAGGCGCAGGCGACCGACGCGGTCGCCCTGATCGAAGCCCTGTACGAGCCGCTGCCGGCGGTGACCGATCCCTGGGAGGCGATCCGCGAGGGCGCTCCGGTGGTGCTCGAGGGGGCCGGCGGGGGGCTCGACGATGCCGGCGCCCACGGCATCGCCGGAGGTGAGCAGGAGGACACCGAGAGGCCGGCCAACGTCACCGCCCAGGTCCGGTTCCAGACCGGTGACGTCCACGCCGCGCTGGCGGCGGCGGCGGTCGTGGTCGAGGGTCGCTACTCGCTGCCCGGCGTGCACCAGGGCTTCCTCGAAACCCACGTCGCGATCGCCCAGGCCGAGCCGGACGGCGGATTCACGATCTGGACCCCGACCCAGGGCATCTTCCTGACCCGCAAGAGCGTGGCCGACATCCTGGGCATCGCGGTCTCCGAGATCCGGGTCGTACCGCTTGCGGTCGGCGGCGGATTCGGCGGCAAGGTCTGCCTGATCGAGCCACTGGTGGCCCTGCTGGCCGGGCGCGCCGGCCGCCCGCTCCGCCTCGAGCTGACCCGTCACGAGGAGTTCCTGATGGGCCGGGGCGGTCCCGGCGCCGCCATCGACCTCCGGCTGGGGGCGGCCGCGGACGGGCACCTGGAGGCGCTCTGGGCGCGGGTCCACTTCGACAACGGCGCCGGGCCCGGGGGGCTGGGCGGCCTGGCTGGAATCATGCTGGGCGGCAGCTACCGGGTGCCCGCCTACGATATCCAGGGCCTGGACGTGGCCACCCACAAGACCCCCGTGGCCGCCTACCGGGCTCCGGGGGCGCCGCAAGCCTTCTTCGCCCTGGAGTCGGCCCTCGACGAGCTGGCCGGCCGCCTGGAACTGGACCCGATCGAACTCCGGCTGCGCAACGCCTCCCGGGAGGGTGACCCCCGGCCCGACGGCCAGCGCTGGCCCCGGATCGGCCTGGTCGAGTGCCTGGAGGCGGCCCGCCGGCACCCGCTGCTGACGCGCCCCGCCGGTCCCGGCGAGGGCGTCGGGGTCGCCGTCGGCGGCTGGGGCGGAGGCCGCGAGCCGGCGGCTGCCGGCTGCCGGGTCGAGCCCGACGGGAGCCTGGTCGTGCACCTCGGTTCGGTCGACATCAGCGGCACCGACACCACGATGGCGATGATCGCGGCCGAGACCTTCGGGGTCGCCCCCGACCGGGTGCGGATCCAGAGCGGCGACAGCTCGAGCGCCCCCTACGCCGGGATGGCCGGCGGCAGCAAGATCACCTACACCGTCGGTCCCGCGGTCCAGATGGCCGCGGCTGAGGCCCGCCGCCAGCTGCTGGAGATCGCGGCCGAGGAGCTGGAGGCGGCGGCCGAAGACCTCGAGATCGAGGCCGGTGAGGTCCGGGTGCGGGGCGTGCCGGCACGGGCGCTGGGCATCGGCCACCTGGCCGGGCTGGCGGCCCAGTTCGGCGGCCGCTACCCGCCGGTGCTCGGCCAGGGCCGGGCCGCGATCACCCTTCAGTCGCCGATGTTCACTGTCCACGTCGCCCGGGTTCACGTGGACCCGGAGACCGGCGCCTGGGCGCTGACCGGCTACGCGGCCATCCAGGACGTCGGCCGGGCGCTGAACCCGCCCGAGGTGGAGGCCCAGGTCCACGGGGGCGTGCTCCAGGGCCTGGGCCGGGCGCTGGGCGAGGAGCTGGCCTACGACGCCGAGGGCCAGCTGCGGAGCGCCAGCTTCATCGACTACGGACTGCCCAGCATCGACCAGGCCCCGGCTACCGAGGTCCAGCTGCTGGAGATCCCCTCGGAGGTGGGGCCGTTCGGGGCCAAGGGGGTCGGCGAGCCGCCGGCGGTGCCCGGCCCGGCGGCTGTCGCCAACGCCCTCCACGCCGCCTGCGGTATCCGTCTCACGGCGATGCCGGCCGACTTTTCGCGGCTGGTGCTGCCCGGCCCGGGGGCCGGCCGGACGGACCTGGGAGGACCGCTTGAGGCCGCCGACCCCGCCTGACGGAGGCGTGCTGGCCGCGCTCGGCGACGCCATCGTGACGGCGGACCGGGAGGGGATCGTGACCGGCTGGACCGGAGCCGCGGTCCGCCTCTTCGGGCACAGCGAGCAGGAGACCGTGGGCCGGCCTCTCAGCCGGCTCTTTCCGACCCTCCCGGCCGGCGAGGCGGAAGAGCTGCGGACGCTGGGCGGGGCGCCGCGCCTGGATGCCGTGCTGCACCTGTTCCACCGCGACGGCCGGACCATCCGGGTCGCGGTGACCGCGACTCCGATCCCAGGCTCGGCCGGCGAACCCGGGGGCACCGTCGCCGTGGTCAAGCCGATCGGCGGCTGGCTCGACCCCACCGAGACCGGACCGGTCGGTGAGCAGTGGCACTGGGTGCTGGGCACCATCATCCGCGACTTTGCCGAGGTCGCCGGCCAGGACCTGGCCGCCATCGACGAGACCGACGCGCTGGCCCGGATCGTGGTCGACCAGGCGCGCCGGATGATCCCGGACGCCGAGTGCATGCTCAGCATCGTCCCCCCCGAGCGCCAGAGCCACTTCCGGATGGCTGCCGGCGCCGGCCCGTGGGCGGCCCGCCAGGTCGGCCGGGAATGGCCGCGGGCGGGCAGCGTGGCCGGCCTGGCCATGGCCCAGGGACGGCCGCTGGAGACGGTTCGGCTGCTGGAGCTGAGCAGTCTCCGCGCCGCCCTGACGGAGGGCGACATCCACACCGGCCGCCTGCTTCCGCTCGCCGCTCAGCGGGCGCTGCCCGACGGCCGGACGACGCTCGGCGTGCTCGGTTTCTACCGCCGGGAGCGCCGCTACTTCTCGCCCTACGAGCGGCGCCTGATGGCCGAGTTCGGAAGCCTGGTCAGCGTCTCCCTGCAGCGGGCCGAGCTGCGGCGCGCCGGCGCCCAGGCCGGGGCGCGGCTCCAGACCGGCGTCGACGTCGCCCTCGATCTCGCTCACAGCCTGGAGCCCCGAGAGGTGATCCGGCGCCTGGTCCGGCGGGCGATGGCGGCGGTCGGCGCCCAGCGGGCCACGCTTCTCTCCTTGGAGGGCGACGAGGCGGTGGTCGAGGCCGCCACCGAGCTGGGGGACGCCGACGCCGAGCCGGTCGGCCGCCGGCTGGCGCTCGACGAGCTGGTCGCCGGCGACCGCCTCCTGCTGCTGGAGGCCGTGCGCCGGCGCCGGCCCTTCGTGGCCGGCCCCTACCAGCTCCTTAACAATCCGCCGGAGCAGCGGGCCGGCCTGGAGGGGGTGCGCCACTCGGTGCTGCTGCCGCTGGTCCTGTCCGACCAGGTGCTGGCGGTGCTGGTGGTGGCCAGGCGCACCGACCTGGCCTTCGACCGCTCCGACGTGGCCACCCTCCAGCTGATCGGCAACGTGGCTGTGCTGGCCATCCGCAACGCCCGCCTCTTCGCGGAGGCGCAGGAGGCGAGCCGCCTGCACGGCGACTTTCTGAACATGGCCGCCCACGAGCTGAGAACGCCCCTCACGGTCATCTCCGGCTATCTCTCAATGCTCCGCGACGGCAGCTTCGGCGAGGTGCCCCAGGCCTGGCGGGTGCCGGTCGACCTGCTCGCCGAGAAGGCCGCCGAGCTGGGGCGGCTGATCGACGATCTGCTCCTCGCCTCGCGCCTCGAATCGGGCCGCGTGCCGGCGGACGTCCAGCGGCTCGACCTGCGCGACGTGGTCCAGGCGGCGGTCCTCCGCGCCCAGGCGCGGGTTGCCCTCCTGGGCGGCGAGCTGGTGCTGGCGCTGCCCCCGGAGCCGCTGGAGGTGGAGGCCGACCGCGAGCACATCGCGCGGGTGCTGGACAACCTGGTCAACAACGCCCTCTCCTACGGTCGCGGGCCGGCCGCGACG
>JBBSHA010000067.1:0-9088 GCA_038253595.1 Candidatus Dormibacterales bacterium | reverse complement strand
TGCAAGAAAAAGCCGACGTACACTCCCCACCTCAACACGGGAGACCACGTGATCGTGATCAACGCCTCCCGGGTGGTCGTCACCGGCAGCAAGCTGGACGATAAGAAGTACGTTCGCTACAGCGGCTACCCGGGGGGCCTGCGCGAGCGCAGCTTCCGGCGCCAGCAGGAGCTGGATCCCGGGTTCCCGGTCCACAACGCGGTTCGCGGCATGCTCCAGAACAACACGCTGGGCAGCGCCATGCTGAAGCGCCTGCGCGTCTTCGCCGGCGCCGAGCACGAGCACTCCGCCCAGCTTCCTAAGGCGATCAGCTTCAACGAGAAGGGAGACATCGCACGTGGCTGACCTGACCCAGACCAACCACGCCACCGGCCGCCGCAAGAGCGCGGTCGCCCGCGTCCGGCTCACCCCCGGCGATGGCCGCATCCTGATCAACGAGAAGAGCCCGCTCCAGTACCTGGGCCGGCGCGTGCTCGAGATGGAGGTGCTGAACCCGCTCCGGCTGACCGAGAACCTGCGCCGCTTCGACGTCAGCGTCAGGGTCCACGGCGGTGGCGTCTCCGGCCAGGCCGGCGCCATCGCGCACGGCATCTCGCGCGCCCTCCTGGAGTTCGACGCCGAACTGCGCCCCGTCCTCAAGACGGCGGGCATGCTGACCCGCGACGCCCGCGTCAAGGAGCGCAAGAAGTACGGCCTCAAGCGAGCCCGCAAGGCACCTCAATACACGAAGCGCTAGAGCGCTTCGCTGCGCTCCGCTTCATGGGGGGAGGCAGGCCTTGCGCTGCGCTCGCTCCGCTGCCTGGGGGGAGGCAGGCCGTCCTCCATGGGCCCCCTCCGCCACTGCCTGGCCTGGTGATTGAGGGAATAGGGACTCAGACGGGGCGGGGGACCCGCCCCTTACGGCGGCTCCTTGGGTCTATTTGAGCTGTGCGTAACCTCAAGTTGACGTTGGAGTATGACGGGGCGGGGTTTGCGGGATGGCAGGCGCAGCCGGGGCGGCGCACGGTGGAGTCGGAGGTTGGGAGCGCCATCCGCGGCCTCACCGGCGAGGAGATCACGGTCCACGGCTCCGGGCGGACCGACGCCGGCGCCCACGCGCTGGGCCAGGTGGCCAGCTTCCGCTACCCGGGCGCCGTCAGTGCCCAGCGCCTGGTCGGCGCGCTCAACGCGCGCCTGCCCGCCGACGTGAGCGTGCTCGACGCTGAGGAGGTGGGGGAGGACTTCCACGCCCGCCACTCGGCGCGCTGGCGGCACTATCGCTACACGTGGCTGGACCGGCCGTCCCGGCCCGCACTCGACCGGGCCCGCTGCTGGCACCTGCACCGGCCGCTCGACGAGGTGGCGATGGCCGTCGCCGCCCGGGTCCTGGTCGGCCGCCACGACTGGTCCACGTTCTGCTCCGCGTCGGAGCCCGCGGCGGACCGGGTCCGCGAGATGCGGGAGGCGTCGGTGATCCGGCGGGGCCGCTTTGTGGATTTCGACCTGGTCGGCACGGGCTTTCTGCGTGGCCTGGTCCGGAGCATCGCCGGCGGCCTGGCCGAGGTCGGCCTCCGACGTCACGATCCGAGCTGGTTGGGCCGCGTGCTCGAGGCCCGGGAACGCTCGCTCGCCCCTCGCACAGCGCCTGCCCGGGGCCTGGCCCTGGTCGGCGTCGAGTACTGAGCCCTCCCGATTCAGGGTCTGTGAGAGTCGTCGTGGTGGGCGCCGGGATCGCCGGCCTGGCCGCCACCATCGCCTTCGCACGAGCCGGCCACCAGGTCACCCTCGTCGAGCGCGACGCGGCGCCCCCGCCCGCCGAGCCGGGGATGGCCTTCCTGGACTGGGAGCGGCCCGGAGTGCCTCAGCGCCGGCTCGTGCACGGCTTCCTGCCGCTTGCCCGGCGCCTACTCCGGGCCCACGTTCCCGACATCGTGGACCGTCTCTTCGCGGCCGGTGCCCACGACGTGGATCTGCTGGAACCGGTCCGCGCCCGCCGGCCCCGGCCCGGCGACCCGGAGCTGTTCGCACTCCGCTGCCGGCGCATGGTCTTCGAGTGGGTGCTGCGCCGGGCGGCGGACGCCGACCCGGCGATCAGTATCCGCGCCGGCTCGGCGGTGGCCGGGTTCCACGGCAGCGCGGCCGCTCCACGCCGGCCGGCGGTGATCAGCGGGGTCCGCCTGCAGTCGGGGCAGGGCGTTGCCGCCGACCTGGTGGTGGATGCGGCCGGCCGGCGCTCCCAGGTGGCCGCATGGCTGGGCGGCCTCGGCGCGGCGCCTCCAACGGTGGCGTCCGAGCCCTGCGGCCTGGTCTACTTCTCGCGGTTCTATGAGCGCCCGTCAGGCGGTTTCCCGGTGGCCCACCGGGCGGCGCTGGGCTACGCCAACGCGGCCTCCGCGGCCGCCGACGGACGCACGTTCTCGCTCACCTTCTTCGTGCGCGCCGAGGAGCCCGGGCTCCGCATGCTGCGCCAGGAGGCCGCCTTTGAGAGGGCCGCGGCGGCGATCCCCGGCTTCGAGCCCTGGCGGGACGCGTCCCGACCGCTGGGCGGGGTCAGCGCCATGGGCGCGCTCCAGAACTCGGTCCGCCGCTTCCTCCCCGGCGGCCGGCCGCTCGCCACCGGCCTGATCGCGGTCGGCGACTCGGTCAGCCACACCAACCCGGCGCTCGGCCGGGGAATGGCGCTGGCCCTCGATCACGCTTTCCGGGCCGCCGCCATGCCCTGGACGGTTGCCGACCGGGAGGAGTGCGCCCGCGAGTATCAGCAGCAGGTGGAGGCGGGCGCTGAGGCGTCCTATGCCGACGCGGTCGCCTCCGACGACCTCGCCCGCCGCCTCCACGCCGGCGAGGACGGAGTTGCGGACGAGCCCCGGGCCCTGATCGCACGGTCCGCGTCCCTGGCCGCGGCCGGCGACCAGGACCTGTATCGGGCGGGCATCCGACAGGCGGGCCTGCTGGTGGCACCGGGCTCGCTTCTGCGCGAGCCGTGGCTGGGCCGGGCCCGCACGCTGCTCGAGCGTCCTCTTCGCGAGGCACGGGCGGGGCCTGATCGCGACCAGATGATCGCCATCCTGGAGGCCGGCCGGCCCCGGCCCCGGTGAGGCGCCCCGCCTCAGCCGGGACACCTCTCCGTCCCGGCTCGGCGTATTGTCGAGCGGGGAGATCACCGGGCCTTGACATTCGCGCGCTCCAACCGCAGCACCCGATCGCTGGCCGGCGCCGGCCTTGCGGTCGGAGCGCTGCTGGCCTGCGCGACCGGCCTCCTGCTCTGGGCGGGCGATCTCCCGGGGGCGCTGCTGGCCGCCATGCTGGCCGCGGTCGCGCTGGGCGCGTTCGCGCGGATGGCCCGCCGCCTGCGCCGCTGGCCGGCGAGCCGGCTCGCCTTCTTACGGGACCGGCTGGTGCTGGTCCAGGGTCGCACCGAGCTGCAGGCTCTGTGGGACCGGATCGAGCTGGTTAGCCTGGCCGACCTCAGCGAGTGGGGGACCAGCCGCTGGCCCGAGATCAGCCTCACCGACCGGCTGACCCTGCGCCTGCGCCGCGACCGCTGCTTCAGCTTCCGGCCCGCAGCCTTCGGGGTCGACCCGGTGGCGTGCCGCGACGCGATCCTGCGGCTGCGCGACAACCGCCTGCTGCGCGGGCGGCTGCCGGAGTTCGACTCCGTGCTCGACCTCTCGAGCCGACCCGTCCAGACCGGGGAGCAGATCCGGCCCAATATCTGATTTTCCAAGCCCGCCGACCTCTCCGCGTTTCCGGTTAAGGTGACCTCACCACCTTGGTTAGCAGCGCGCTCGGCAGCCTCCACGGGGCCGATTTCCTCAATCTCGGGGACCTTTCGGCCGACCAGGTGGAGCAGGTCCTGGACCTCGCCGGCCGCATCAAGTCCGGACGGTGGACGGACCAGCCGCTGGCCGGCCGCTCGATCGCGCTCCTGTTCCAGAAGCCCTCGATGCGGACCCGGGTGTCGTTCCACGTCGGGGTCGAGAGGCTGGGCGGCCGCCCCGTCATCCTCAATGACCAGGAGATCGGGCTCGGTCGCCGGGAGGCGGTGGCCGACGTGGGCCGGGTCCTCGACCGCTACGTGGACGGCATCGTGGCCAGGCTCTTCGATCACCACGACCTGGTGCGCCTGGCGGAAGCCTCCGAGCACCCGGTGATCAACGCCCTGACCGACGTCTCCCACCCCTGCCAGGTGCTGGCCGACGTGCTCACGATGCGGGAGTCGCTGGGCCGCCTGGACCGGACCACACCCGTGGTCTTCGTGGGCGACGGCAACAACGTGGCCAGCTCGCTGATGGACGCCTCGACGCTGCTCGGCTTCCCGCTGACGGTGATCGCGCCGCCGGCCTTCCAGCCGCCCCCCCGGCCTGGCGTCCGGGTGACCGGGGATCTGGGGGCGGTGGCGGGTGCCGCGGTCGTCTACACCGACGTCTGGACGTCGATGGGGCAGGAGGCGGAGGCCGAGGGGCGCCGGGCCCAGTTCGCCGAGTACCAGGTCTCCGAGGAACTGATGGCGCACGCCCCGGCGGCGCTCTTCATGCACTGCCTGCCCGCCCACCGCGGCGAGGAGGTGGCGGCCGGCGTCATCGACGGGCCCAGCTCGGTCGTCTTCGACCAGGCCGGCAACCGGCTGTACGCGCAGATGGCGCTGATGGCGGTGCTCTTCTAGTGCAGGCTTTCCAGGGCGCCCTCCACCAGTTCCTGCTGATCGTCGCCAAGGTCGGCCCGGTCGAGGTCGTCGACGTGGTGCTGGTCGCCTTCATCCTCTACCAGGTACTGAAGCTGGTCCGCGGCACCCAGGCCACCCAGCTGATCGTGGGCCTGGTGCTGCTGGCGATCCTCGGCCTGGCCGCCAGCCGGCTCCGGCTGATCCTGCTCGGCTGGCTGTTCACCAACGCCGCGCCGTTCGTGGTGATCGCGATCATCGTGCTCTTCCAGCCCGAGCTGCGCCGAGTGCTCGACCAGGTCGGCCGGTTCGGTCACCTCGGGCGTCCGCTCTCGGCGTTCAACCAGCAGCTGTTCAACCGGGCTATCACCGAGGCGATCCGGGCTGCCGAGAGGCTGTCGGCGCGGCGCACCGGGGCGCTGATCGCCTTCGAGCGGGACGTCGGCCTGGAGGACTACACGACCACCGGAGTGAGGGTCAACGCGGAGCTGTCGGCCGAGGTGCTGCAGACCATCTTCTTCCCCAACTCCCCTCTCCACGACGGCGCCGTGATCGTGCGCGGCACCACCGTGCTCGCGGCCGGCTGCCTGCTCCCGCTCCCCGACGAGGGGCGGATCCGTGAGCGCCTGGGCACCCGGCACCGGGCGGCGATCGGGCTCTCCCTGGCCTCGGATGCGCTGGTGCTGGTGGTGTCGGAGGAGACCGGAACCATCTCGGTTGTGGAGAACGGCCACATCACCCGCAACCTGGAGGGCGAGGCCCTCCGGCGCCGGCTGACCGGTGCCCTGGAGTCGAGCAAGCAGGCCCGGACCGGGCGCGGGGTGCCCATTCTGGGCTGGTTCGGGAGCGGCCACAAGCCGTGAATGTCGGCTGGCTGATCGGCAACTGGCGGCTGAAGATCCTCGCCCTGGGGCTGACCCTGAGCCTGCTGGGGGCGGTCTCCTTCTCCCAGAACCCGATCGAGTTTCGGCCCGTCCCCGTCAACGTCGAATTCGCCAACCCCCATGGCCTGGTGGTCATGAACCCGCCCAAGAAGCAGACGCTGACCGTGGTCGGCCTCAAGGACGCGATCGACCGCCTCCAGGCCAGCAGCGTGGGCCTGACCGTGGACCTCACGGACGCCAGGCCGGGGCCGAACCAGACGTTCACCGGGCGCACCAAGGTGACGGTGCCGGGGGTCACGGTGCAGCAGGACAGCACCCAGTTCGTGCTCAGCCTCGACACCTACGAACGGCAGCCGATGGACATCACCGTGCGCACCCCCCAGCTGGCCCCCGGTCTGACCAAGAGCGCCCAGGCGATCTGCAACAACAGCCAGTGCCAGGAGGCCGTCAGCGGGCCCTCCAGCCTGGTCACCACCCTCAAGGCGGTGGTCGACTACGACTCCCCGATCACCACTCCGGGCCAGCTGTTCAGCGGCAACCAGAGGGTCTTCTTCGAGGCCAACGGCAAGAAGTTGGACCTCAACCAGGTCAGCACCTTCCCACCGATCCTGATCGACCAGCCCACTGTCGATGTCAAGATCGACGTCCAGGGGGGGACGCTCACGCGCGCGGTCGGCCTGACCGTCAAGGCCACCGGCACCCAGGCCTGCGGCTACACGCTGAACAGCCTCGACATCCAGCCCAACGCGTTTGTCAACGTGAGCGGGCCGAGCGACGCGGTGGCCAGGCTGAGCTCGATTTCGTTGGAGGACGTGTCGATCGCGGGGGCCACCGCGACGGCGGTCTTCCAGCGGCCGGTGCGGACGCAGAACGGGGTGTCGGCCGAGCCCTCCAGCGTCCGGGTCGTGGCCAACCTGACCCAGGCCTTCAGCTGCGCCGCCCCCAGCCCGACGCCGACGCCCAGCCCCAGCAGGACTCCGTAGGCTGGGAGGAGTAACCGGAGCCCGGCCCGGGCCGTTGCACGGTTCGTCCCCACCAGACCAGGAGGCCCCTCTCACATGTGCGGAATCATCGGCTACCTCGGCGACAAGGAGGCCACGCCCGTGTTGATGGACGCCCTCAAGAGGCTCGAGTACCGGGGCTACGACTCGGCCGGCGTTGCGGTGCTCCAGCCGGGCGCGGTGCGCACCTCGGTCACCAAGAGCGAGGCCAAGGTCGACCTCCTGATCGCCAAGCTGAAGGCCAACATGCCCAGGGGCCGGCTGGGGATCGGGCACACCCGGTGGGCCACTCACGGCCGGCCCACGGTGGTCAACGCCCACCCCCACACGGACTGCCACGGCCGGATCTCGGTGGTCCACAACGGCATCATCGAGAACTTCGCCGAGCTGAGGACCGAGCTGGAGGCGGCGGGCCACGAGTTCGTCTCGGAGACCGACACCGAGGTCGTCCCCCACCTCATCGAGCAGTACTACCGGGGCGACTTCCTGGCCGCCGTCCGCCAGGCGCTGGTCCGGATCCGGGGTGCGTACGCGCTGGCCATGTTCTCCCTCGACGACCCCGAGCTGCTGGTGGGGGCCCGCCTCAACGCACCTCTGGTGGTCGGGGTCGGCGACGGCGAGTACTACATCGCCTCGGACATCACCGCGATCCTCGCCTACACCAAGAAAGTCCTGATCCTGGGTGAGGGTGAGATGGCGGCCGTCACGCCGCTGGGCGCCACCGTCACCACCCTGGACGGGGTGGAGGTCGAGCCCAAGCTGATCCACGTCGACTGGGATGTCAGCCAGGCCGAGAAGGGCGGCTTCCCACACTTCATGCTGAAGGAGATCCACGAGACGCCCGAGGCGGTCGCCAACGCCCTCCGGGGCCGCATCGACGCCGATGGCAACGTCACCTTCAGCGAGTTCAACGCCTCTGACGATCACCTCCGCGGCTTCCAGAACGTGCGGCTGCTGGGGATGGGCACCTCGCTCCACGCGGCCATGGTCGGGGAGTACGTGATCGAGGACTGGGCCGGGATCCTGAGCCGGGCGGAGGACGCCTCCGAGTTCCGCTACCGGCGGCCCACCATCGGCCACGAGTCGCTGACCGTGGTCATCACCCAGTCCGGCGAGACCGCCGATACCGTCTACGGTCTGCGTCAGGCCCGGGAGCGGGACTCGCTCACGGTGGCCGTCACCAACGTCGTCGGCAGCACCGCGGCCAGGGACGCGGACGGTGCCGTCTACCTGCACTCGGGTCCCGAGATCGGCGT
Source organism: Candidatus Dormibacterales bacterium (assembly GCA_038253595.1). GTDB lineage: Bacteria > Chloroflexota > Dormibacteria > Dormibacterales > Dormibacteraceae > JBBSHA01. The sequence goes on along the minus strand of JBBSHA010000067.1, from coordinate 1,305 downwards.
CGCCTCGACCAAGACCTACGTCGCCCACCTGGTCAGCCAGTATCTGCTCGCGCTGAGGCTGGCGGCCGCCCACGGCCGGGTCTCGCTGGAGCGCCGGCAGGAGATCGCCCGCAACCTGCGCGAGCTGCCGGACGCGGTCCGCCGAGTGATCGCCAACGACCGCGAGATTGCCCGGCTGGCCCACCAGTACTCCCACTACCAGAACTTCATGTTCATCGGCCGTGGCATCGACCACGCGACCGCCCTGGAGGGGGCGCTCAAGCTCAAGGAGATCTCCTACGTGCACGCCGAGGGCTGCTCCGGTGGCGAGCTGAAGCACGGCGCCATCGCCCTACTCGACGCCGGCTTCCCGGTGGTCGCGATCTGCACCGACAGCCCGACCCGGGAGAAGATGGCCAGCAACGTCCACGAGATCGTGGCCCGCGACGCGCCGGTGATCGCCATCGTCTCGGAGGGCGACCGCAGCCTGGACGGCGTCGCCACCCACATCCTCGAGGTGCCGCGCGCCGACGGGGCCTCCTCTGCGATCCTGACCAGCGTCGCCCTCCAGCTGTTCGCCTATCACCTGGCGGTGGAGCTGGGCCGGGATGTCGACCAGCCCCGCAACCTGGCCAAGTCGGTCACTGTCGAATAGGCCGCACCGCCGGTGATCCGGAGGGTCGGCGTCGACACGCTGGGCATCGCGCGGATGGAGGGGGCCCTGCGCCGATCGGGCGTGGGCTTCCTGGGGAAGACGTTCACCCCGGCTGAACTGGAGATCTGCGCGGGGCTGCCGGAGCGCCTGGCCGGCCGCTGGGCCGCCAAGGAAGCGGTCATCAAGTGCTTCGAGCGGACCCCGATCTGCTTTCCCCGGCGCCGGATCGAGGTTCTCCGGCACGCCAGCGGGGCTCCTCGCGTCCGCCTCCTGGGCGGCGACCAGCGGGGGGCGCAGATCGAGGTCAGCATCACCCACCAGGCGGGCATCGCCATCGCCATGGCCACTCTGGAGATGCCGGAGGGGGCGGAGACGCCGCTGCCGCCGCCCGAGGCGGTCGCGCTTCCGGCCCGGCCCGCCGACGGCCACAAGGGCAGCTTCGGAACGGTGCTGGTGCTGGCCGGGAGCATGGGCCTCACCGGCGCCGCCTACCTCTCGTCGACCGCCGCGGCCCGGGCCGGGGCGGGGATGGTCCGGCTGCTGGTCGCCGAGAGCATCCACCCGGTCCTGGCCGCCAAGTGCACCGAGGTGATGGCGACGCCGGTCCAGGAGGTGGCTCCGGGCGCCATCGGCAACTCCGCCCACGACGCGGTGATGCGCCACCTGGAGCC
>JBBSHA010000066.1:0-9147 GCA_038253595.1 Candidatus Dormibacterales bacterium | reverse complement strand
TCCCGTCGCCCGCCCTTTGGCACCGTCGCGAGGGGGCGCATACCACGGAACCCTCAGAAAGGGTGGATCCGTTTTCGGGGTCCCGTCATATGCGCACGGCCTCCTCGGCGAGCCCGCAGCGTTTCAGCCCGGCCGCGATCAAGGCGTTGTCGTGCGGCCAGACCGCCCCGACCTGGTAGTCGATAGGGTTGTAGGCCGCCTCGCTACTGGCAAGGGTCCGAACCCCCCATCCACTGAAGAGCCGCTCACTCATCAGCATCCGAGAGACCGCGGCCACATGCCGAGGGCTGACGATCCCGCTCAGGAGCGCCTGGCCCGGATTCGAGCTCAGCGCCTCTCTCTCAAGCGCCAAGTCGAGGAACCGCCGACCTCGAAGCCAGAGGGCACGGTTGAACCGAAGGCGGAGGTCCTCCGCCTCCCGGCGCAGGCGTGACGCGGTCTCCCGGTCATCATCAAGCTCGAAAAGGCAGGCCGCCTCGAGCTTGGCCCAGTAGACGTAGCCCTGGACCTCAACCAGGGCGATGGGAGGCGTGGTGAGGGAGCCGTCGGAATGGACGATGCAGCTGCCAGAGTCCTTCCAGCCCAGATTGGTGTCCGTGGCGTAGGACGTGAAGCCCCGCCCGTGAGCGCTGGAGCGATCGATACATTCGATCGCGCGGACCACATTGCTCTTCAGCAGGCGCCAGAGCATCAGGTCGCCCGTCCATCGGACATACTCGCCGAGCAAGACGACGAAAAGAGGTGTCGCATCCACGGTCCCGTAGTAGGGCGTGTAGGGCACCTCGTGCAGGTTCGCCTGTTCTCCGACCCTGAGCTCGTGGAGGATCGCCCCCGGTTCCTCGAGCGTCCATGAATCATGGCGGAGCCCCTGGTACTTCGCCAGCTGCTTAAGGGTATTGGCCGCGATCCGGGGATCGTAGGCGAGGACCTCGAGCGCCGTGATCAGGCTGTCGCGGCCGAAGAGCGCCACGAACCAGGGCATTCCGGCCGCGACGAAGGTCTCGCCGCGCTGGCGGGTGAGGAGCATCCCGAGGTCGTCGAAGCAGCGCTGGAGGACGCGGTTGAAGATGGGGTTGTCCGTCTCCACCCCCACCAGGTTCAGGTACTTGGTTGCGGGCGCCCTGAGTGGGTTGGACTCCAACGAGCCACCACCTTGATCGCTCAGTTCGCCAGTGATCCGGATCCGGGTCCCGTGCGCGTCGAGGCTGAGGTCGTAGGCCGCCCCCTGAGCATCCTTGCGGCTCGGCGGAGGGTCGAAGGTGAGGTCGAGCCGGCGTTTCCGCCCGTCGGCGCCGTCATATCGGAAGCTCAGAGTCGCCCCCTCCCATCGCGGTTCGCACAACTCCCCCCGCTTCCCACGCCGTCCGCCACGGATGACGAAGATGTCGTCGTAGGCGGCCTCGAACTCGAAGGTGAGCACCACCCGCACGTCCTGGAGGGCGAAGTTCTGGACCGTCACCTCCTCCTGCACCGTCCTGGCAAGGCGACGCTCGCGGCGGATACCGAGCATCTCCTTGGGCAGAGATGATCCACTGGCGAGCTGCAGCCGGGGATTGGTCAGCTCAGATACCGAACGGTCGGTTTCGTCGGCGCTAGCGAGAAGCACCGACAGAGGACCGCCGTTCAGCCGGAGCGTGGCGCGGTCCAGACAACGCATGTCGTGGAAGTAGAGCCCGTGCGCGTTGCTTACCGTGGTGTCGATGTCGCCATTCGAGGAGCACAGCGCGAAGATGTTGCCAGCCTTGGTGGTGAGCATGGTCAGCGAGTTGAGGACGCTCTCAGAACTTGATCCCAGCATCGCGACGAACCCGTCTATGACGCCCGCGAGGCTTCGTCTGAGTCACTCATCTGTCTGGGCGACTCACCTGGAACGAACGGGCCGGCTTGGGGCCCAACCACCATCGCCTCGGCAAGTTCCGGCAGTGCCGATTGCCGCTGGGCGAGCTTCCGATAAACGTTCTCGTAGTCGTCCGTCATCCGAATCACCGAGAAGCGCTCGAGAGCCCACCGCCGACAGCCCGCCCGGTTGGGCGAGGGCGCAGAATGGCAGGCCTCGATCAGCTCCGCTTCTGTCTCCGCCAAGAACCCGTGCTCGCCGTCCCGGATCAGTTCCGGAAGCGAGCCGCGCGGCCGGGAGACGACCGGCGTGCCCGCAGCCAGCGCTTCGATGAAGACCAGGCCGAAAGGCTCATCCCAGGCGACCGGCATCAAGAGCGCGATGGCTCCTCCCAGCAGCTCGTCCTTGCCCCGATCGTCGAGCTCGCCGACCAATTCGATCAGCGGGTGCTGGAGCAATGGCTCAACCTGGGTCTGGAAGTATTCGGAGTCAACCGGGTCAACCCGGGCTGCGATCTTGAGCGGCAGCCCCGCCCGGACAGCGACCCGGATCGCGGTCACTGGATCCTTCTCGGGCGCGATCCGTCCCAGGAAGACGAGATAGCCTCCCTCTCCAGCCCCGAACTGGTAGGTGTCCCCGAGACTGAGACCGTGGTGGACCGTCGCCACCCAATTCAGAGCCAGGTCTGCCAGTGGGCGTCTCTGGGCATTGCTGATCGAGACCAGGGCCTGACTCCGATAGGAACGAAAGAGTGGCCTCAGCTCAGGCAGGTCCAGACGTCCGTGCAGGGTGGTGACCAGAGGGGCGCGGAGCCGCTCACCGGCCAGCCAGGGGAGATAGTCGAGGTGGGAGTGGATCACGTCGAACTCGCCGGAAAGCCGGACCACCTCCTCGACTTGCAAAATCCGAACGGCCAGCGGATCAGCTACGCCCATATCCCAGAGCGGTTCGGGGCAGGCTGGGTGGAGTCGGGCGGAGGTCTCACAGGTGCCGGCCGCGAACAGCGTCACGTCGTGGCCGCGTCGAACCAGCTCCTCTGTCAGTGCATGCACCACTCGCTCGGTGCCGCCGTACCGCACGGGTGGGATCCTGACGAAGGGCGGGGCGACCTGAGCTATCCGAATGGTTTTCTCGTGGATGGGCGAACGCCTCCTGAGCGACGGCGGTCGCACAGGAGCGCCAACTCCCCACTCCTCACGGGAGCGGGATCAGACTGCGTCAACCGCCTTCATGCTACGCGTCTTCGTCCGTCAGGGCTGGGAACTGGCGGCAACTCCTGGAGGCGAATCCATGGGCTGCCAGCCGGCGCACCTCATCCATGACCGAGACGCCAGCAATGGCGGTGACTTTTGATCGGCGCCTCGGGCGACTGGGCATCTCGGGACTCCGGAACCCGCCCAGGTCACCCCAGCGAACGCAGCGGCTGAAAGGCCAGTTGGGAGTATCCCCCGAGAGGTCCGTGACCACGTGATCGTGATCGGCAAAGGTCATCTGCGAGCCGCAGGACGGCAATACTCGGTCCGGTTCAAGCTGCGCGCTCGTAGACCAAGGCGGCTGAGTGGTTGGTCGCGAGGCCACTGTCTTTTTCGGCAGAGCAGAGACGAGCCCGTGTACCGATGGCCCGCCGCAAAAGCATGTGACCACCGGTCCTGGGACCTTGACGCGACAACCCGGCATCCCAACTGCGAGCCTGGAGGACGCCCAGCTCTAATACGCTCCCGCCAGCCTCAGCACCGCGCGCATCCGGTCCACCGCCAGCTCGGGGTCCCGGAGCAGTCCCGCCCGGTCTGCCAGTACGAAGGTCTGGGCGAGGTGAACCGCCGAGCGGCCGCTCTCCAGGCCCCCCACCATCCGGAAGTGGTCCTGGTGGCCGTTGAGGTACGCCACGAAGACGACGCCCGTCTTGTAGTAAAAGGTCGGCGCCCCGAAGATGTGGCGGGAGAGCGGGACGGTGGGGCCCAGGATTTGCTCGAATCGATCCGGATCGCCGGCGTCGAGGGCCGCAAACGCGGCCGAGGCGGCCGGCGCGATCACGTCAAATGCTCCGAGCAGGGCGTCCGAATGCCGCTCACCGTCGCCGCGGATGGTGGTCGGGTAGTCAAAGTCGTCACCTGTGTACATCCGCACCTCCGCGGGCAGATCGCGCCGCATCTGCAGCTCGCGGCGCTGATCTAGCAGCGAGAGCTTGATGCCGTCTACCCGATCCGCATGGCGGCGAACGATCTCCAGGCAGACCTGCATCGCCTGGTCGAGATCGGCTGAACCCCAGTAGCCGGCCAGCTGCGGATCGAACGCCTCGCCCAGCCAGTGGATCAGGGCCGGCCGGCGCAGCTGGGATAGGACGCGGTCGTAGACCTTCAGGTAGTCGTCCGGGCTCCTGGCGATCCGGGCCAGCTCCCTCGAGGCCATCATCACCACGGCGCCGCCCTCCCCCTCCACGAACCCGCACTGCTCCTCGTAGGCGGCGACCACATCCTCCAGGGTTCGGGTTGAGCCGGGTAAGAGGTGATCGGTCTGAGCGCCGCAGACGATCCTTCCCCCAGCTGCCTTGGCCTCGGCGACCGAGCGGCGGATCAGCTCCCTGCACGCCTCCCAGTCCAGCCCCATCCCGCGCTGGGCGGTGTCCATCGCCTCCGCAACGCCGAGCCCGTAGCTCCAGATGTGGTGGCGAAACCGCAGAGTCGCCTCCCAGTCAACGGCCGCCGGCGAGACCGGAGAGGTGTCGGCGAGGGGGTCGGCGACCGTGTGAACCGCGGCGTAGGGAATACGGGTGGTCGGTGCATTGCCGCGCTCGGGGTAGAGGAATCGGCCCTCCACCTTGTAAACGGCCCACGTTCGCTCAACGGTGGGCAGCTTCAGGGTTTCAGACATGGATTCTTCCTCTCACCAAGCCATCAGCCGCGTGCGTCCACCGGTGCCCAGGGCCGCTCCGGCTCACCGCTGACTTCCCTCGTAAAGGTCGCGGCCCGAGACCAGGTTTCGGATCTTGGCGTCGGCGATGCTGCGGGCCAGCATCCAAAAGCCGCAGTCGGGGTGGACGTAAGCGATCCGCTCCGGGCCGCCGAGCACCCTCGCCGCCGCCTCGATCCGGCGGGCGATCACCTCCGGAGACTCCGCGACCGTGTCCTTGATGTCGATCACTCCGACTCCGAATCGGCCGTTGGTCAACTCCGTCAGCGGTACCAGCTGCTCCATCCCCGGCCGCGCCGTCTCCAGCACCCAGTGGTCGGCGCGCAGCCGCTCGAAGAAGGGCCGCAGAGCCGCCATCTCGCCGCTCTGGATCTTCTGGCCGCCGTAGTTGCCGAAGCAGAGGTGTACCGCGGGCCTGCCCTGCACCGCATCCAGGACCACGTTGACCGCGTCGGCGGCCAGTTCGCAGTCCTCGGGCCGGCCGGGCAGGTTGGCCTCGTCGACCTGGACCACCTCGGCGTCGATCTCGCGCACCTGGTCCGCCAGCACCCGGGCGATTGCCATGCAGAGCTCTGGCAGGTCCCGGCGGTGGGTGTCGAGGAGCATCCGGGAGAGCATGTAAGGGCTGGTCAGGGTGAACTTCAGGCGGCCGCGGGTCAGCCCTCGAACCCTCCGGTAGGCGGTCACCAGATCCAGCGTGCCCTCGCCGATCTCGGACTCCACCACCGCCGCCGGCTGGACTCGAAAGCCGAACTGCGGGAGCGACTCGAAGAGCCTGAGGTCGGACCTGGTAATCCCGCTCCGTACGCCTGCCATGGGCTTCACGAAGTACTCGATCATCCCGTTCGTCTCGGGGTGGTTGATGTCGAAGCGATAGATCTCGCCGTCGGTCAGAAGGTCGATCCCCGCCTGCTCCTGCAGCCGCAAAACGACCGAGGTCGCATCGGCGAGGGCCTGCGCGGTGGGATGGGCGCGGAGCCAGTCGGGTATCGGGTAACTGCCGACCAGCGTGGTCTCGATTGACATCCCGGGGACCCCACCATAGCATCGGTCAAATCGAGGGGAAAACTATTTCCGGAAAAGGTTTGCCACGCGACCCGCTCTCGTCCCTGGTGGATGTTGCGCGCCTCGCCAAGGTGTCCCTGAGCACTGCCTCGCGAGCGCTGAACCCCGAGGCTACCCACCCCGTGAAGCGGGCCACCCGGCAGCGCGTGACGGAAGCGGCGCAGCGACTCGAATACAGGCCGAACCTGATGGCCCGCGGCCTCCGGCGCCGCCGCCTACCGACGATCGCGGTCGTCGTCCACGATGTCACTGACGCCTACTTCGCCGAGATCGTGAGGGGTGCTGAGGACGAGGCCTATAAGCAGGGCTACCTCACCTTCGTTTGCTCCAGCCGCCGTGACCCCGCCGCCGAGCTGCGCTATGTCGAGATGCTGAGGCTCTCCCGCGTCTCGGGGGTGATCTTCGCAGCCGGCGGCCTGATCGAGCCCAACTACCAGCGGGCGATGCGGCGGCAGGTGGAGGCGATCCGCGACTACGGCGGCGCCATCGTAGCCCTGGCCCCCAGGGTCGAGCGCTGGGCGACCGAGGTCGCCGACAACTCAGGGGGAGCCAGGCTGATGACCGAGCACCTGATCGGCCTCGGGCACCGCCGCATCGCCTTCATCACCGGCCCGGCCAACGTCGCCACCAGCGCCGAGTGCGAGTCCGGGTACCAGCTCGCCATGAAGGCGGCTGAGTTGAAGCCGCTGGTCGAGCCGGGGGACTTCTCGACCGCCGGCGGCGGCAGGGCGGTGGCCAGCCTCATGAAACGGGACCACACCTTCACCGCCCTCTTCGTGTCCAGCGACACGATGGCGATTGGCACTCTTTCCGAGCTTCACCGACGGGGGGTGAGGGTGCCCGAGGACCTCTCGGTCGGGGGCTTCGGCGACATCCAGAGCTGGGAGTTCGCCCACCCCGCGCTCACCACCATCCGGATCGACCTGGCCGGAATCGGGGCCGCTGGAGTGCGCCGCGCGCTGGAGCAGGTCGCCGGCCGCGATGCGGCCCCACGCGTCCGCGTCCACCCCGTGTCGCTGGTTACCAGGGAGTCAACGCAGCAGCTCGAGCGGCCGATGGCCGCGCTCGCCTAGAAGCAGCCGAATGATGAAGTTCGACTTCAGCGCCTGATTGCCGCCGCCGTGCTGCCGATGGCCAGAAAGGCTCGTACCGACGACCCGGATCGGATCGAGCTCGTGCAGAGGCTGATTCGAGAACCGGTGGAGAGCGTTCGTGCTCGCAGATGAGACGAAGCGCCAGACAGGCGGGGTGAGCGTCACCCCGGCGATCTCGATCGAGTCGCTGAAGGTCGCCTACGGCAGGCTGGTCGCGCTCGAGGAGACCACCCTGTCGGTCGGCAGCCACGAGTTCGTCAGCCTGCTGGGGCCCTCCGGCTGCGGCAAGACCACCCTGCTGAAGGTGATCGGGGGTCTCTACAGGCCGACGGCCGGCCAGGTTCTGATCAATGGCGGCAGCGTCGAAGAGGCACGCCGGAAGCGTGCCTTCGGCTTCGTCTTCCAGGACGCCACCCTGCTCCCCTGGCGCCGGCTGGGCTCCAACACCAGGCTTCTGGCCGAGATCATTGGTGGCAAGGCGGTCGACCAGTCCCGTATCGACGAGCTGACCGAGACCGTCGGCCTGAAAGGCTTCCATCACAGCTACCCGTCAGAGCTGTCCGGCGGCATGAAGCAGCGGGCGGCGATCGTAAGGGCGCTCGCCTTCGACCCCCAGGTGCTGCTGATGGACGAGCCCTTCGCAGCCCTCGACGCTCTGACCAGGGACAGGCTCGGCGAAGTCCTTCTCAAGGTCTGGGGCGGCCGCAAGCCGGTGGTCTTCGTCACCCACTCCATCGAGGAGGCCGCCTTCCTGTCCGACCGCGTGGTCGTCATGACGGCACGCCCGGGTCGTGTCCTAGAGGAGGTCCAGATCGATCTGCCCCGCCCCCGCACTCACGACTTGAAGGAGTCGCGCGAGTTCTTCGACGTCAGTCGGCACCTGCGGCGCCTGATCGACCAGGCCCAGCGCGCTGCCGGCGAGGAGGATGGACGATGAGCCTTGCCGGCGGTTTCATGAGGCGCGCGCTGCCGGTTCTCTTCATGGTCGCGTGCGTTTCCTTCTGGCAGCTCTGGGTGGTGACGATGCACGTCAAGGTCTACATCCTGCCCTCACCGAGCGCGATCCTGACCAGGCTGGTGCACTCCTGGTCGATCATCGGGCCGAACACCATCGCCACCCTCGAGGAGACGCTGCTCGGCTTTCTGCTCGGCGCCCTGATCGGCTTCGGGCTGGCGCTGCTGATCTCCTACTCGAAGCTCATCGAGCAGATGCTCTACCCCCTGATCGTCGCCTCCCAAGCGGTTCCCAAGCTGGCGATCGCACCGCTCTTCATCCTGTGGTTCGGTTTCGGGATCTGGCCCAAGGTGGTGGTGACGATCCTGCTCGTCTTCTTCCCGGTCGCAGTGACCAGCGCAGAGGGCCTGATGAGCGTCGACCGGAATTTGGTCGACTTGCTTCGCTCGGTGAGCGCCAATCCCTGGCAGGTGTTCACCAAGGTCCGCCTCCCTCACGCCCTGCCCCAGGTCATCGCGGGGCTCAAGATCGGGATCACGCTCGCCGTGGTCGGCGCCGTCGTGGGGGAGTACGTGGGAGCTGACAAGGGACTCGGCTACCTGATCATCTTCGCCGGCAGCCAGCTCGACACCACCCTCAGCTTCGCCTCAATCACCGTGCTCGTCGTCATGGGGGTGGTGTTGTTCGTCGTCATGGACATGATCGGGCGCCTGGTGACGCCCTGGCGGAGGGTCCGTATCCAGGACCCGGGTCTCTAGACCCACTCACACAGAGGAGGTAGACATGCTCAGAAGACTCGCGTTGGCCGCGCTGGCGGTGGTCTCCGTGGGGGCCTGCGGGGGCGCCGCCTCCGCACCGGCGCCGGCAGGCTCCAGCTCGACCAGTTGCTCGACGCCCTTCCAGTTCAAGTTCCGCCTGAACTGGGTCCTGGACACCGAGCAGGTGCCTTACTACACCGCGATCGACAAGGGCTGGTACCGCGAGGCCTGCCTCGACCCGCAGTTCCAGGCCGGGAACGGCTCCAACACCGCGGTTCAGCTGGTGAGCAACGGCAGCGCCGACCTGGGCGTCTCCGACGCCATCTCGATCATCCCCGGACAGGGCCAGGGGCTGCCGGTGACCGCGATCGGAACCGTCTTCCAGCACAACGCCTTCGCCCTGGTTGTCCGGGAGGCGTCTTTGACCTCCGACCAGAAGAAGCAGGACAAGCTGGACCCCACCGCGCTCTACGGCAAGACGTTCGGGGCCGTCACCGCCGGCTCCCCGTACATCCTCTGGCAGGCGTT
>JBBSHA010000065.1:0-9173 GCA_038253595.1 Candidatus Dormibacterales bacterium | reverse complement strand
GCGCCGGCGCGGCCGGCGTGGGGTGGAGGGACATGGATTCGGTCGAGGAGTCCGGGTGGTGACGGCGAGCGGCCGTCTGGAGGGCGCCGTCCGCTCCCGGGGGGGCGTCGGCGTGATCCCCTACCTGATGGCGGGCTATCCCGGCCGCCAGGCCTCGATCGATCTCGGCCGGGGCTACGCCCGCGCCGGTGCCTGCGCCATCGAGATCGGGATTCCCCACAGCGACCCGCTCGCCGACGGCCCCATCATCCAGCGGGCCGGGCAGGCGGCGCTGGAGGCCGGCACCAGCCTGCGCGACGCCCTCGAAATCGCGGCAGCCGTGGCCGAGACCGATGTCCCGGTGGTGTTGATGACATACGTCAACCCGGTCCTCGCCTACGACCCCGGCCGCTTCGCCGCCGACGCCGTCCGGGCCGGGGTGGCCGGCGTGATCGTGCCCGACCTGCCTGCCGAGGAGGCGGGGCCGATCGCCGGACGGCTGCGGGCGGCGGGCCTCGACACCATCTTCCTGGCCGCCCCGACCAGCCCTGACAGCCGGATCCAGTCGATCGCCGAGGCCAGCTCCGGCTACGTCTACTGCGTCACGCTGGCCGGTGTGACCGGTGCCCGGGCCGAGCTGGCGGCCGGGTTGGGAGCGCTCCTGGCCCGGGTACGCGCGCTGACCAGCATGCCGGTCGCGGCCGGCTTCGGGATCTCCACGCCCGGCCACGTTCGCGCGCTGCGCGGCCAGGTCGACGCGGTGGTGGTGGGCAGCGCCCTTCTTAACGCGGTGCACCGCGGTGACGATCCGCTCGCCCTCCTCGAAGAGCTGGTGGCGGCATGTCCGTGAGGGGGATCCGGGGCGCGACCACGGTCTCCGGCAACCAGGCCGACGCCATCGTGGAGGCGACCGAGGAGCTGCTCCGCGAGCTCATCCATCTCAACCAGCTCGACATCGCGGAGGTGGCCTTCGCCTACTTCACGACCACGCCCGACCTGGACGCCGAGTTCCCGGCCTTCGCCGCCCGCCGGCTGGGCTGGGTGGACGTGCCCCTGCTCTGCGGGCACGACATGAACGTCCGCCCGCCCAACCCCCGCGGCGTGGCCCTCTGCATCCGCATACTGCTCCTCTACAACACCGCACTCTCCCAGAGGGAGATGCGGCACGCCTACCTGCGCGGGGCGGCGGCCATCAAGCAGGATCTGGACGCCATGCGAAGCCAGGTCGAGGAGGCGTTCTCGTGATCATCGTGATGTCCCACCAGGCCTCGGACTCCCAGGTCACGGCGGTGGTGGAGCGGATCCGGGAGATCGGCCTGCGCGCGGAGCTCTCGCGGGGCGAGGACCGGGCTGTGATCGGGGTGATCGGGGGCAACGCCTACGCCTACCGGGAGGCCTTCTCCCACCTGCCGGCGATCCAGGAGATCGTACAGATCACCAAGCCGTTCAAGCTGGCGAGCCGCGAGTTCCAGCCCCGGGACACGGTGGTTGACGTGGGCGGGGTCCCGATCGGAGGCGCCGCGGTCGTCATCATGGCCGGCCCCTGCTCGGTCGAGGGCGAGGCGATGCTGATGGAGACGGCGCGCTTTGTGGCCTCGGCCGGCGCTCGCATCCTGCGCGGGGGGGCGTTCAAGCCGCGAACCTCGCCCTACAGCTTCCAGGGCCTCGGCGAGGACGGCCTCAAGATGATGGCGGCGGCCCGCGCCGAGACCGGCCTCAAGGTGGTCAGCGAGGTGGTCACGCCGGCGGACGTGGAACTGCTGGCCCGCTACGTGGACATGATGCAGGTGGGCACCCGCAACATGCAGAACTACGCCCTGCTCCAGGAGGTGGGACGGGCGGGCAAGCCGGTGCTCCTGAAGCGGGGCATGTCCTCGACCATCGAGGAGTGGCTGCTGGCGGCCGAGTACATCCTCAGCCAGGGCAACCGCGACGTGGTGCTCTGCGAGCGCGGCATCCGCACCTTCGAGCAGTCGACGCGCTTCACCCTCGACCTCAACGCCGTGCCGCTGGTCCGCGAGCTGTCCCACCTGCCGGTGGTCGTGGACCCCTCTCAGGGCACCGGGCGCTGGTCGCTGGTGCGCCCCCTCTCGATGGCGAGCGTGGCGGCCGGGGCCAACGGGCTCATCATCGAGGTCCACCCCCGCCCGGACGAGGCCCTGTCGGACGGCTCCCAGTCGCTCGACTTCGAGAACTTCCGGCGCCTGATGGAGGACCTGAGACGCGTCGCCGAGGCAGCCGCCGGTCAGCCCGCCTGACCGAATCGTCGTCACGGGCGCCACCGGCGTGGTGGGCCGGGCGCTCTGCGCCCGCCTGGCCCGGTCGGGCGCGTCCTTCTCGGTCCTCTCCCGGGATCCGGAGCGGGCGCGGCGTCTGGCGCCCGGCGCTGCCGGCTACCACGCCTGGGGACCGATCGAGCACGGCCTGCCCTGGGTCTCGGTGGTGGACGGCGCGCGGGCGGTGGTCCACCTGGCCGGCCCGCTCACCGTCTCCGCGCGCTGGACGGACGATCACCGGCGCGGGCTCTACGACAGCTGCGTGGCCGGGACCCGCGGCATCGTCTCCGCGATCGCCCAATCCTCCCGGCCGGCGCCTGTGCTGGTCGTGGCGTCGACGGTCGGCTACCACCCCTTCGACCGGACGGGCCTCGCGGAGGCGGCCGAGGACGGGCCGGCGGGCGCCGACTATCTCTCCCGGCTGGCCGTGGCCTGGGAGGCCGAGGCGGCGCGAGCCGGAACTCACGGGGTGCGCGCCGTGAGCCTGCGCTTCGGCCTGGTCCTGGGCCGGGAGGGCGCTCTGCGCTCGCTGGCGCGCACGGCCCGGGTGTTGCTGGGGGGCCCGGTGCCGCCCGGCACCCAGCGCCAGCCGTGGCTGCACCTGGACGACGCGGTGGGGCTTCTGGAACTGGCGGTGGCGGACGCGCGTGCCGCCGGCCCGATCAACTGCGTCGCCCCCGGCACGGTCACCAGCGCCGGCTTCATGGAGGCGCTGCGGAACCTGATCGGGGCCCTCCCGGGGCTATCTCGCTCGGAGTGGCTGCTGCACGGCCGCCTGGGCGCGGGCGCGGTCGCCGTCACCCACGGCCGGAGCGCCGCCGCCGCCCGGCTGGCGGCGCTCGGCTACCAGTTCCGGCAGCCGCGGCTGGAAGCCGCCCTCGAGGACCTGCTGGGGCCGCCCCACTGAACGCGGTGCACTCGGATGCCAGGTGCACCAGTTGGGGCCGGGCAATCGGTGCGTTCGGCGGCCAAGTGCGCCGGGTTCGCGCCGGCCGCCGGCCGGCTCAGCCGCGACTGCGCGGAGTTACTTGGACGGGCTGGCCAGCGTCGGGCCCGGGTCGAGCAAGCTGCCGGGCGCCGGACGAGGTTCCCGGCGGGGAGGGCTCGCGCCGGCCCCGATCACGCGGTGCAGCCAGGCCAGGGGGCGGGGTGCCCACCAGTTGGCGGGGCCCAGGAGCCGCATCACCGCGGGCACGATCAGGGCCCGGACGACGGTGGCGTCGAGCGCCACCGCGATCGCCAGCCCGATCCCGATGGCCTTGATGATCACGACCTCGGCGAGGCCGAAGGAGGCGAACACGGCGACCATGATGGCGGCGGCGCCGGTGATCAGCCGGCCGCTGCGCTCCAGGCCGGTGGCGACCGCCCGCCGGTTGTCGCCGGTCCGCCGCCACTCCTCCTGGATGCGGCTGACCAGGAGCACCTCGTAGTCCATGGACATCCCGAAGACGATGCTGAAGAGGATCACCGGGATGCTGGGGTCGATCGACTGCGGGGTGAAGCCGAGCAGGTGGGACAGGTGGCCGTCCTGGAAGATCCAGACCAGCGCACCGAACGAGGCCGAGATCGAGACCAGGTTCATGAGCACGGCCTTCAGCGGCAGCACCACCGAGCCGGTGAGGAGGAAGAAAACCAGGCAGGTGACCAGCACCACGAAGCCGACGGCGAGCGGGGTGCGGCCCTGGATGAACCTGATCACGTCGACGTCGAAGGCGGTCTGACCGGTTACCAGGACCCGCCCGCCGGGCACGCCCGGGTCCTGCCGGATGGCGTCCACGATCCTGCGGGCGCCGTCGCTGGAGGCCGCCCGGCTGCTGGTGAGCGTCATCAGCACGATGTGGCTGCCGGCTGACTGCCGGTACAGGGTCTGGATTTCGGGCGGCAGCTGCGAGACCGGCTGCGAGTAGAGGCGCTGGTAGTCGGCGCGGCTCAGGCTGGGATCGGCGCTGGTCAGGCCCCTGACCGCCTGCACTCCGGGGACTGCAGCCAGGCGGCGACCGAGGTCGTACTGGTCGCCGACCCGGCCCGGGGCGAGCGGGTCACCCGCGGGGTACTGGACCACGACGTTGAACAGGGTTGAGTCCTGGCCCGGAAAATCCCGGAGCAGCCGATCGAAGCCCTGGCGCGCCTCCAGGCGGGGCGGCAGCATCTCGACGTCGCCGTTGGCCATCCGCAGGTGGAGGAAGGGGGTGCCCGCCAGGAGCAGGAAGCCGAGCGTCGGCAGCAGCACCACGACGGGCCTCATCATCACCCGCTGGGCGAGCCGGCTCCACATCCCCTGCCCCTCCGGTCGGGGCTGCAGGACCGGCAGCCGAAGGCGCTCGACGCGGCCACCGACGGCGGCCAGCAGCGCCGGCAGGAAGGTCAGGGCGTAGAGCACCGCGATCCCCACCACCAGGGCCCCCGCCGCACCCATCGAGGCCATGAACGTGCCCTGGTAGAAGAGCATCGCGGAGAGCCCGATCGCCACCGTGACGCCGGAGAACGTCACCGCCCGGCCGGCCGTGGCCATGGTGATGGCGAGGGCGTCCTCGCCGCCGGCCCCGGCCTTCAGCTCGTCGCGAAAGCGGTTGACGATGAACAGCGAGTAGTCGATCGCGACCGCCAGACCGATCAGGGTCACGATGTTGAGCGCGTACTGGGACACATCGCTGAAGCGGGCCAGCAGGAGCGTGGCGCCGACCCCGCCGACGATGGCGAGGATGCCGACGCCGAGCGGCAGCAGGGCGGCGACCACACTGCCGAAGATCACCAGCAGGAGGAGCAGGGTGACGGGCAGCGAGATCACCTCGGCCCGCCCGAGGTCGCTCTCCAGCGTGCTGTTGAAGGCTCGGTTGATGGGCAGCTGGCCGGTGCCCTCGATGCGCAGCGCGCTGGAGTGGACCTCGGCCCGCAGCTGCGGATAGTAGGCCTCGGCCCGGGTCAGGCCGTCGCCCAGCCCGACCCGCACCAGGGCCGCGTGACCGTCCCTGGAGATCAGACCGGCAGCCTGCTCCGGCGGCGCGTCGTAGGGGGTCACCAGCATTTTCACCCGGCGGTCGGAGCGCAGCGGGGCGACCGCGTCATCGAGCGCCGACCTGAAGCCGGCGTCGGTGACGGAGAGGCTGGGGCTGGAGAGCACGAGCAGGACGGTCGAGCCGCTGCTGCGGTCATGCCTCAGATCGTCGGCGACCAGCTTGGCGGCCCGCGCCGACTCCAGGTTGCTGGTGAGAGGTCCGCCGCTGGTGAGCTTGCCGCCCTCCAGGAGGGCTACCACCGACACGGCGAGCAGAACGATCGACATCGCCAGGACCACCCAGCGCTGCCGGTGAACCAGACGTCCCCAAGCTGCGAACACCTTGCTGCCTCCTCTCCTACCCGTCAGTCCAGCGCCAGCTGGGCGAGCGCGTCCACCGCGGCCGGCATGTCGAAATCGGGGTCGATCAGCTCCTGGATGGCGATTCCGGTCAGGGCGCCCCAGACGGCCGCCGCGATGGCGGGGGCGGCTTCCAGCGGCCACTCCTCACGCGCGGCAATCAGGTTCCGGGCGGCCGCCTCCACGTGGCCGCGGTCGGCCTGGACGAACCGCAGTAGCGCCACCCGGATGGCGTCGTTGTGCACTGCCAGGCCCGCCATCTCGATGAAGAGGCGCCGGAAGGCGGTGCGCCCGGGGTCCTGGGACTTGGCTCCGTCGAACGCGTCGCGAGCGTACTGGGCGGGGTCGCCGGGCGCGGCCCCCGGTCTCATCAGGCTGCAGCCGAACTCGAGGGCGGCGACCACCAGCTCCTCCTTGGTGGTGAAGTAGTAGTGCACCAGACCCGGCGCCACCCCGCCCTCGGCGGCGATGTCCTTCACCGTCGTGGTCACGTAACCGTCACGGCTCAGCACCCGGAAGGCGGCCTCGACGATCCGTTCCCTGGTCGACTCCGTCAACTGCCCAACTCCCTGCGACGACTCCCGTAAGACCTTGAGAAACTGGCTCTGGTTGGTCGTTCAACCAGACTTGGTTGGTCATTCAACCAAAACGAGCCGCCGGAGTCAAGCAGCAGGCGCTTTCGTCCAACATACGAAGGTGCTGGTCGGAATCGAAGGGCTGGGGCTGATGGGTGCCTCGCTGGCCCTGGCGCTGCGCCGGGCCGACCCCTCGCTGCGGATCGTGGGCAGTGACCCCGAGGCCGCCACCCTGCGCCGGGCGCTGGAGCGGGGGGTGGTCGACGCCGGCGACCCGCGGGCGGCGGAGGTGCTCGTCCTGGCCGCCCCGATCGCCGCGCTTCCGGAACTGCTCGCCGGCCTGGACCGGACCCCGCGGCTGGTCACCGACCTGGCCAGCACCAAGGCCCGGGTGATGGGCTGGGCGGCGGCGGCGGGCGTGGATCTGGTCGGCGGCCACCCGATGTGCGGCCTGGAGCGCACCGGCATCGACGCCGCCGACCCCGACATGTTCGTGGGCGCACCGTGGATCCTGACCCGGGATGAGCCGGCGGTGACCCGGCTGGTGATGCTGGTCGGGGCGGTCCCGGTCTTCATGGACGCGGCCCGCCATGACCGCCTGGTCGCCGGCGTGAGCCACGCCGCGTTCATGCTGTCGGCGGCCTACGTGCTGGCGCTGGCGGGGACGCCTGACTGGGCGGACATGGGCCGGGTGGCGGGCTCCGGCTTTCGTGACATGAGCCGGCTCGCCGCCGGCGACCCCCAGCTGTATGCGGCCATCGCGGCCACCAACCGGGAGGCGCTGGCGGGCTCGCTGCAGCAGGTTGAGGCGGCCCTGGCCCGGCTACGCCGCCACCTGGAGGCGGGCGACGGGCGCCTGGTCGAACTGCTGGAGGAGACCAAGCTGGCCCGCGACCGGTGGCAGGCGGATGCTCGCCCGGGTTAGCCGGCCGGCGCGCCTGGCCGGCGAGGTCCGGCTCCCCGGCGACAAGTCGGTCTCCCACCGGGCCCTGCTCCTGAACTCGGTGGCGGCGGGGCGCGCCGGCATCAGCGGCCTGTCCGAGGGGGAGGACGTGGCCTCCAGCGCGGCCTGCCTGCGCGCCCTCGGGGTGGCGGTGGAGGGGGACTCGGTGGAAGGTCGGGGGCTGGACGGCCTGAGCCCGCCGGCCGGGGCCCTCGACTGCGGCAACTCGGGCACCACCATGCGCCTGCTCGCCGGCCTGCTCGCCGGCCAGGGGTTCGCGACCACGCTGGTCGGCGACCGCTCGCTGTCGCGGCGGCCGATGGAACGGGTGGCCGCCCCGCTCCGGCTGATGGGGGCGGAGGTGGGCACCGAACCGCTGACGGTGGGGGGTGGGGGGCCGCTCCGGGGAGTCGACTGGTTCAGCCCGGTGGCGTCGGCCCAGGTCAAGTCGGCCGTGCTCCTGGCCGGCCTGTTCGCGTCGGGCCGGACCCGGGTGACCGAGCCCTCGCTCTCCCGTGACCACACCGAGCTGATGCTGCAGGCGATGGGGGCTCCGATCGAGACCAGCGGCCTATCGGTGGCGGTCGAGCGGCCGCGCTCCCTGCGCCCGCTGGACGTGGCGGTGCCGGGCGACCTCTCGGCCGCCGCGTTCTGGCTGGTAGCGGCGGGCCTCCACCCCCGCGCCGAGGTGCGGCTGCCGGCGTGCGGGGTCAACCCGACCCGGGCCGGCCTGCTCGACGTCCTGGAGCGAGCCGGCCTGGGGGCCCGGGTCGAGCACCTGCGCCGGCAGGGCGCCGAGCCGGTGGCCGACCTCTGGGCGGGGACCGCGGCCGCCGGCCGCCCCTTCGCGGTCGAGGGGGCGGAGGCGGCGGGCGTGATCGACGAGCTGCCGGTGCTGGCGGTCGCCGCCTGCCTGTTGCCGGGCACCTCGCGGATCGCCGGCGCCGCCGAGCTGCGGGTCAAGGAGTCGGACCGGATCGCGGTCGTGGCGGCGGGGCTGCGCGCGCTGGGAGCCGATCTCGACGAGCTGCCGGACGGGCTGGAGATCCGCGGCGGCGGCCGCCTCCAGGGGGCTCGCGTCCAGCCGGCCGGTGACCACCGGGTCGCCATGGCGATGGCGGTGGCCGGCCTCCTGGCCGACGGCGAGACGGAAATCGAGGACGCCGAGTGCGTGGACGTCTCCTATCCCGGCTTCTTCGACCAGCTGGAGCGGCTGTGCTCGAGCTGACCAATCTCACCCCGGAACCGGTCACCCCGCTCGAGCTGCACGAGCTGGAGGTCACCCCCCCGCGCCCCGACTTCGACCCCGAGGTGGCCGCCGCGGAAGCGGACGCCCGGGCCGGCAGGGTGGCCGGCCCGGGCCCCGCGCGAGCGCTCTACCGCCGCTTCGGTGAGGACCCGACACGGCACCGGCCGTCCAGCGAGGCACTCCTGCGCCGGGTCCGGCGGGGCCAGCCGATGCCCCGGGTCAACTCGCTGGTGGACGTCGCCAACCTGGTCTCGCTCCGCTGCCAGATCCCGATCGGCCTCTACGACCTGGCCCGGGTGGAGGGCCGGCTGATGTTGCGGCTGGGCGCGGAGGGCGAGTCTTACGCCGGCATTGGCAAGCAATGGGTGAATGTGGCCGGCCGGCTGTGCGTGGCCGACGCCCAGGGCCCCTGTGGCAATCCCACCTCGGATTCGGCCCGGACCCAGATCACCCCGGCGACGGAGTCGGCCGCCTGGATATTCTTCCTCCCGGTGGGGGAGAGGGAGCTGAACCTGGCCTGCGAGCTGGTGGCCCGGTTCGGCCGGGGCCTGGCCCGGCTGCCGTGATCACCATCGTGGGCGGGGGGGTGGCGGGCGCCGCCCTGGCCCTGGCGCTGGCCCGGCGCGGGCGCCGGGACGTGCGGGTCTTCGACCTGCTGCCACCCGGCTCGGGCTCCACCGGCCGCGCCCTGGGCGGCTTCCGCACCCAGCACGGGAGCCCGCTCAACATCGCCCTGGCGCTGGCGTCCCGGCCGTTCTTCGAGGCCCGGGCGGAGCGGATCGGCTTCCGCTCGGTG
>JBBSHA010000064.1:0-9191 GCA_038253595.1 Candidatus Dormibacterales bacterium | reverse complement strand
GGTCGTGGGCGATCGTCATCGCCTGGCCTCCACCGCGCGGAACAGGCGCAGGTTGAAGATAAGCACCGGGCTCACGGCCAGCAGCAGGATCACGGCCCCCCCCCCCCCGCCGCCCGGGTTGTTGAAGGTGAAGAGCTCGAAGTACGCCCGGTTGGCGAGCACGTCGGTGTCGAAGTTGCCCTGCGTCATGACGTAGACCACGTCGAAGGCCTTGAGGGCGAAAATGACCAGCGTCGTGGCCACCACCGTGATGGTCGGCATGAGGAGCGGGAAGATGACCCGCCGGAAGACGGTGACCTCGCCCGCGCCGTCGACCCGCGCCGCCTCCAGCAGCTCCCCGGGCACGCCCTTGAGGGCGGCGGACAGGATGACCATGGCGAAGCCGGTGTAGCCCCAGACCGCGGCGGCGATGAGGGCGAAATTGTTGAAGTGGCGGTCCTGCAGCCAGGTGATCGGCTGGCCGTGGATGAGGCCGGTGACCAGCGCGTTCATGGTCCCGGTCTGGGCTGCCCCCGGCGGCTGGTAGCTGTACATGAACTTCCAGATCACGCCCAGGGCCACGAAGGAGATGGCCATGGGCATGAAGATCATCGACTTGACCACGGTCTCATAGCGCACCCGGTCGGTGAGCACCGCCAGGAGGAGTCCAAAGAACAGCACGAAGCCGGTGTAGAGGACCAGCCAGTAGAGGTTGTTGCGAATCGCCGTCCAGGCCCCGCCGGTGGGAAAGTCGGCCAGGATAGTGGCGTAGTTGCCAAGGCCGATGAACGCCCCGTGGCGGTCGTTGAGGCTGATCCGGATGGTGTCGATGGACGGGTAGACGAGAAAGACGATCACGAACAGGAGGGCCGGGCCGACCCAGATCCAGGGCCGGACCGACGCCTGCCGCCCGTCCGGCAGCAGGCGCACCAGGTACTCCATGCCCACGATGTAGCCCGCCAGCGCGACGGGCACACCGATCACGACCCCCAGCAGCGTCGGCAGCTGGACGGCGAGCAGCTGGCTCAGGTCCATGGCCGACCTCTACTTGTAGGCGTCCGCCTGGGTCTTGTCCAGCCTGGCCAAAATGGAGTCGAGCTTGCTCTGGTCGTTCACGAAGTCGAGCACGGCCTTGAAGTAGTCGGCCTGCATGGCGCTGGGCATCAGATCCCCGGCGTCGAAGTCGGCGATCTTGGTCGTGACCATGATCTGGCCGACGTTCTTGGAGATCTCGTCCGGGTAGGCGCTGAGCGCGACCTTCTTGTTGGGGGAGATGGCGCCTCCTCGCTTGACCCAGATCGCCTGCGCCTCGGGCGTGGTCAGGTACTTGATCAGCTGGCGGGCCGGGTCGGTGTCCTTGAACATCCCGAACAGGTCGCCGGCGACGACGTGGGCGCCCGCGTACTTGGGGTTGACGTCCGGCAGCCCGAAGAACTTGTAGTCCTCGATGGGCTTGGGGGTGGTGCTGTACTTGGCGAAGAAGTCGGTGATGAAGGAGCCCTGGTTGTGCATGTAGCACTTGGGCGGGCTGGTGAACATGGGCTGGGCAGCCTCGCCGAAGTTGGTCGAGAGCATGTACTGCTTGCCGCCGTAGATGTTGGCTGAGTTGGGGCCGAGGATTTGGCCGAACGTCTGCCAGGCCTGCTTGATCTCAGGCGAGGTCCACTTCTGCTTGCCCGACCACCAGTTGTCGTAGACCGCGGGGCCGGATTGGCTGAGGACGATCTCCTTGACCCAGTCGCTGCCCGGCCAACCGGAGGTCGATCCGCTCTCCAGGCCGATGCACCAGGGGGTGGTCCCCCCCGATCCGATCTGCTGCTGCAGGCTCGTCAGCTGGTCGAAGCTGGTGGGCACCTGGTAGCTCTTGGCCGAGAAGTTCTTGGGATCGTAGAAGACCAGGCCCTTGAGGGCGGTCTTGATGAAGATGCTGTACGTCTTGCCGGAGCCGATCTGGCCCTTGGAGTCGACCTGGCCCAGCTTCAGCCAGCTGGGGGCGTACTCGTCCTTCATGGCGTTCAGGTCGAGGATGTTGTCGAGGGCCACCAGCTTGCCGTCCTTGGCGAACTGCGCCATCTGGCCGGGACCGGGTAGGCCGGCCAGCTCGGGCGGGTTGCCCGCCTGGACCCGGGTCGTGAGGACCGCGTTGAGGTCGCGGGTGCCCTCGTACTCGACCTTGATGCCGGTCCGGCTCTCGAAGGGCTTGACCATGGCCAGGAAGGATTCCTGCTCGCTGCCGCTCCAGCTCCCGAGAACGTGGACCACGCCTCCTTTGGTTCCGGACGAGGAGCTCTGGCCGGGCGCACAGCCGGCCACCGTCAGGAGCGTGAGAGCGACCAGGGCCGCGAATCGGACGGACTGCTTGACCATCGGAACCTCCTAACGCGGGACACGAAGCGGGGCTGAGTTCAGGACCGGCTTCTGACTTTGCTTGACGGATACTAGTCCCTTGGCGGCGGCCCGTCATCCCCCCCCGTTAGGAGCCGCCCCGCGGCCGGCTCAGGCCGGGCTCCCCGGCCCGGCCGGCTCCTCCTCGGCGGAACCGAGGGAATCGGCCACCTCGCGCAGGCCGCCCAACGACCAGGGGCTCGCCCCGGCCGCCAGCCGGGCGCGGCTGGCCGCCTCGCGGGCGGCGCGGACCCGGCTCGCGACCAGGATCTCGACGGCCTCCTCCCGCCGCACCACGCAGGCGCCGTCCGGGTCGCCGAGCACCAGATCGCCGGGCCTGACCTCGGCGCCGCCGCACACGATGGGATGGTTGACCAGTCCCAGCCGCTCCTTGGTGGCGCCCCGGATCGCCAGGCCGCGGGCGAAGATGCTGAAGCCGATGCGGGCGATCACGCCCCCGTCCCGGACGTAGCCGTCGAGGAGCAGCCCGGTGCAACCGCGGGCGACGGCGGCGACGGTCATCAGCTCCCCCCACGGGCCCCCCTCCCACGCCTCCAGGTCGCAGACGATGACCTCCCCGCGCTGGACCAGGTCGAGGGCCCGGTGCAGCATCAGGTTGTCACCGAGCGGGCACTTCACCGTCAGCGCCGTGCCCAGCAGTGACATGCCGGGCGCGATCGCCTTGATGGCGGCGGTCACCGCGCCCCGCCCGCCCTGCGCCTCGTGCACGGTGGCGACGCCGAGCCCGCGAAAGCCCTCGACCACCTCGGCCGGGACCCGCTCGTAGTTCCTGAGCACGTGCTGCACCTCTTTAGGCCTCCTGCAGGGACCGGCTCAGAGCGCCCGTGAGCGTGCGGACCTGGTCCAGGCCGGGGGTCGGGACCCCGAGGGCGCGGCCCAGTTCCACCACCGAGCCGAGCAGGGCCTCAACCTCAAGCGTCCGTCCGGCCTCGACGTCCTGGAGCATCGAGGTCCGGTGCTCGCCGACCCGCGCCGCCCCCTCCAGGCGGCGGTCGACGCCCAGCTCCACCTCCACCCCGCAGGCCCGGGCCACCGCCTCCACCTCGTGCATCAGGCGGCGCAGGAGCTCGCGCGTGCGGGCGTCGCCCGTGAGCGCGGCGACGCTGGCGCGGGTCAGGGCGCTGACCGGGTTGATGGTGGCATTGCCCAGCAGCTTGAGCCAGATCTCCTGGCGCAGGCGGGCCTGGACCGGCGCCTTGAGGCCGGCACCGGCCAGCGCTGCGGAGAGGGCGAGGCAGCGCTTGCTGCGCGACCCGTCCGGTTCGCCCAGGGAGAACCGGTTGCCCTCCACGTGCTCCACGACCCCCGGCGCGACCAGGTTGGTGGCCGGGTAGACGATGCAGCCCACCACCTGCTGGACCGGGATGCTGGCGGCGATGACGCCGCCGGGGTCGACCGACTCCAGGTGGGTGTCCCGGAGCGGGCCCGGCAGGCCGATGAAGTACCACCAGGGAATGCCGTTCTGGGCGGTGACCACCACCGCGTCCGGGCGCAGGGCCTGGCCCAGGGGGCCGGCGATCGGGGCCAGCGCGTGGGCCTTGACAGTGAGGAAGACGGCGTCGGCGGCGCCCACCGCGCCCAGGTCGTCGGTGCAGCTGACCCGGGTGCTGAACTCCCCCTCCGGGCCCCGCACGGTCACCCCGTGCGCACGCATGGCGGCCAGGTTGGCCCCCCGCGCGATGAGCGTCACGTCCGCCCCGGCCCGGGCCAGGTGGGCGCCCAGGAAGCCCCCGGTGGCCCCGGCGCCGACGATTGCCAGCCTCACCGCGGGGGCGCGAAGGCGGCGGCGACCTGGCGGCGCTGGATCTTGCCGGTGGCAGTGCGCGGGATGCTGGCGACCAGGTGCACGGTCCGCGGCACCTTGTAGGCGGCCAGCCGCTCCCGGCAGTGGGCGATCAGCTGCTTCTCGCTCGCCTCGCCGCGCAGGACCACGGCCGCCGCCACCTCCTCGCCCCAGGTCGGGTGGGGCACGGCGAAGGCCACCGCCTCGGCCACGGCCGGGTGCTGGAGGAGCACCTCGTCGATCTGGCCGGGGGCGATCTTCTCACCTCCTCGGTTGATCATCTCCTTGAGCCGGCCAACCAGGGTCAGGTAGCCGGCCGCGTCCAGGACGCCCTGGTCGCCGGTCCGGAACCAGCCGTCTCGGAACGAGTCGGCGTTGGCGGCCGGGTTGCTCTGGTAGCCGTCGGTGATGTTGGGCCCGCGCACGGCGACCTCGCCTTCGAGCCCCGGCCCGAGCTGATTCCAGTCGCCGTCCAGGACGGCGACCTCGACGCCGGTGCCGCGGCCGACGGTGCCTGGGATCCGGGCCTCGGGGGGCAGCGGGCTGGACGCCATCTGGTGCGAGGCCTCCGTCATCCCGTAGGCGTTGAGCACCGGGGCGCCGAAGGTGGACTCCAGCTCGGCCATGACGCTGGGCGGCAATGCCGAGCTGCAGGAGCGGATGAAGCGGAGGCCGGCCGCCGCTTCCGGCCGCCGGCCCCCCGCCCGCATCAGCAGCATCTGGTGCATGGTGGGGACGGCCGAGTACCAGCTCACGCCGTGCTCCTCCACGGCCGCCCAGAACGACATCGCGTTGAAGCGGGGCGGCACCACCACGGTGCCTCCTGCGCGCAGGCTGGCCAGGGTCGAGGCCATCAGGCCGTGGACGTGGAAGAGCGGCATCACGCAGAGCGAGACGTCGGCCTCGGTCAGCCGGTAGGTGGCCACGATGTTGTCGATCGAGGCGGCGAGATGGCGATGGCGCAGCGGCACGCACTTGGGCCGGCTGGTCGTACCGCTGGTGTGGAGGACCAGCGCCACCGCGTCCGCCTCGGGGCGCCTCGCGGACGCCGCGCGGCGGGAGGCGCCGGACTCGATCCGGAGCGAGCCGTCCGGGCCCACCTCAGCCTCGATCAGGATGGTCGAGGGCGGTCGCGCCCGGCGGGCGGCCTCGGCCTGGCCAGGAGGCACGACCAGCGCGCGCGCCTGCGTGTCCTCGAGGTAGAAGCGGAACTCGTCCTCCTTGTAGGCCGGGTTGAGCGGGGCCGCGGCTCCCACGGTCGCCGCGGCGAGGAAGAAGATGACCGACTCGGGGCCGTTGCCGAACACTGTCGCAATGCGGTCGTCGGGACCGATACCGAGAGACGTGAGGGCCTCGGCCGCCGTCTCGACAGCGCCCCGGAGCTGGGCGTACGTGAAGGTGGGACCCTCGATGGCGACGAGCGCCGGCTGCGCCGCGGCGCCGTGGGCGAGGACGTCGATCAGCGTGGTCATCCCGAAGGATTCTCCCGCTATCCGAAGCTCAGCGCGGGCAGAGCTTGAGGATGCGGTCGTCGTCCGGGCGCGGCGAGGAGCGTCCGTCGCGATCGCTGGTCGCCACATAGAGGCAGCCGTCGGGACCGGCGGCGGCGTCTCGCAGCCGGCCCTGGGACTGGAGCACCACCTCCTCGCGGACGGCGCGGGAGGGGTCGGCGGGATTGATGACCAGCCGCCGGAGCGCCTCCCCCCGGAGCTCCGCCATGAAGAGCGCCGGCCGCTCGGAGCGGGAGGCTGCGAAGAAGGCGAGCCCGCTGGGCGCCCAGGTGGCGGTCCCGCTCTCGGCGACCGGGGGCACGCGGTCCGGAAGGCCGCCCGCGACGAAGCCGGTCCTGACCGTGCCCGCCCAGGCCGGCCAGCCGAAGAACGAGCGGGCCTGGAGCACGGCGTCGACCTCGTCGTGGCAGCAGAGGCCGAGGTCGCCGGTCGGGCCGTTGTTGCTGACGTAGAGCCGGCCGGCCGGGTCCCAGGCCAGGCCCTGCGGATTTCGAAAACCCCACGCGAACATCTCCAGCCCGCTGCCGTCGACGTTCATCCGCATGACCTTGCCGCTGAGGTTGCCGGGGTCGGTGGCGCGCGCGGCCACGTAGCCCTCGCCGGTCGTGAAGTAGAGGAGGCCGTCCGGCCCCACCTTGAGGCGGCCCCCGTCGTGGTAGCAGTCGCCCGCCGGGATGCCGTCCAGCAGCACCCGCTCGTCCACCAACCGGTCACCGCTGACGGTGAAGCGCGACACCCGGTTGGCCAGCCCGGTCCCGCCCTGGCGGGTGTAGTAGAGGTAGGCGGCGCCACCCCTCAGATCGAGGCCGAGTAGGCCGCCCTCGCAGCCCGGCCGGCTGACCACCGAGAGGGTGAGCGCCGGCGCCGGTATCAGGCTGCCGTTGCGGAACACGCGCACCTGCCCGCCGCGCTCGGTGAACCAGAGGCCGCCATCGGGGGCGAAGGCCAGCGCCCAGGGCACCTTGAGGCCGGACGCCACTGTGCTGAGGTCGTAGGAGAAGGGGCCGGGGTCGCTCAGGGCCGGGGCCGGGGTCGCTGGGGGCGGGGTCGGGGGGCTCGCCGGCACCGCCGCCGTCGCCGCCACCGCGCTCGGGGTTGCGCGGGGCTGCCGGTGGCCGGCGGGCGGGGAGGCGCAGGCGCCGGCCAGGAGCGCCGCCCCCAGGAGCAGGCCGAGGCGCCGGGCGCCGGCTGAACAGATCAACATTCGGTCAAGACGGCGCAGACGGTCCGTCTCTCAGCCAATTCCCAGGCTCGGGAGCGAGCCTGGGGCGGACGCCCCCCACGGCTCAGCGGCGGCTCTCGTCACGGCTCCTGGCAGCGGTCCGCCGGCCGGGCCCGCTGGTGGTGCTCTCTGCCCGCTACCTGGCCCTGGCCACTGCGATCATGGTCTGGTACCGGCTGGTGGTGACCCCCGACTACCTGCTGTTCCTGCTGGTGCCGGTGGCGCTGCTCAGCGGCACGATCGGGCGCTGGGTGGCCGACTGGGTGCCCTTCGTGGCGCTCCAGGACCTGATCGACCACGGCCGGCTCGGCTCTGCCGTCAACCAGGTCGCCACCGTCGTCTACCTCTCGCACTTCCCGGCCATCCTCGGCCTGGGTATGATGCCCTGGCTGGTCGACCGCCACGTGTTCATCGCCCACAGCACGGCCCTCCTGGTGCT
This sequence comes from Candidatus Dormibacterales bacterium, assembly GCA_038253595.1. GTDB lineage: Bacteria > Chloroflexota > Dormibacteria > Dormibacterales > Dormibacteraceae > JBBSHA01. Next base: position 1,851 of record JBBSHA010000064.1, on the reverse strand, counting down.
CTGCCTGGGAGCCTTCATGATCTACCTGGTCCTGCCGACGGCGCCTCCCGGTACGCCGGCGAGCACGGGCTGATCCACGGGCTCGACCGCATCTTCCCGCGCACCCTGCCCAGCCACGTCAGCCCCTATTACGGCTCGCTGGCCCCAACCCGGTGGCGATCGGCCCCTCGCTGCACGCCGCGATGGCGTGGCTCAGCTTCCTCACGGTACGCCGGATATCGCAGCGCTGGTCGCTGCTGGTCCTGGTCTGGGGCGGCTTGGTCTGGTTCGCGATCGTCTACCTGTGGGAGCACTACCTGCTGGACGCGGTGGGCGGCGTGGCCTCCGCCTCCCGGGCCTGGGCCGCGGTGCGCCGCCTGGGCTCAGCGTGGGCGTCCCGGCCGGGTGGCCGGCGGCTGCTGGCCGGGCGGGGCTGAGCCGGGAGGCGGCGACGCGTAAGGTCGGATGAGATCCATTCAGCTGCCACCGGGAGGTGCCCCATGAAGATTGCCTGCGTGCTGGGACCGATGTTCGAGGATTCGGAGTTCAAGGAGCCGTACGACGCTCTCCGCGGGGCCGGCCACGAGGTGACCATCGTCGGCGTGGAGGCGGGGGCCGTACTCGACGGCAGCAAGGGCCGGGTGCAGGCGACCGTCGAGCACGCGTTCACCGAGGTCAGCCCCCAGGACTTCGGCGCCCTGCTGATCCCGGGCGGCTCGAGCCCGGACAAGCTGCGCGCCAACGACGAGGCGGTCGGCTTCGTCAAGGCCTTCATGATCGCCGGCAAGCCCACCCTGGCGATCTGCCACGGACCCCAGCTGCTGCTGACCGCCGACGAGTATCGGGGTCACCGGATGACGGCCTGGAAAACAGTGCTCGGCGACCTCCGCAAGGCCGGGGCCGACGCCGTCGACGAGGAGGTCGTGGTCGACCGCAACCTGGTCACCTCCCGGATGCCCGCCGACATCCCCGCCTTCATCCGGGAGTCCCTGAGGATACTGGAGCGCGTGCCTGCTATTTCGTGACGACAAGAACCTCGCACAAACTGATAGTAATGATGTAGGATCAGCCCCAAGAAGCGGTGGGAGAGCGGGGACTGTATCTGGGGCTACTCTTGGGGCTGGCGGCCGTCGCCGCCACCAGCCTTCCGGCCGCGGCATTCAACGTGCCCACGCCACCCCCGCCCCCGGTGTCGATCCCTTCACCGCCCCTGCCGGTATCCATCCCCACGCCGCCGCTGCCGGTTGCGGTCCCGCCGCTGCCGGTTTCCATTCCGCCGCCCCCGCCGCCCCCCGTCGCCCTGCCGCTGCCCGCCAGCTGGGTGCCCCCGCCGGCGCCGCCCCCGCCGCCCTCCATCGTCCGCCTGCCGCAGCTCCCCGGGACCGCCGCCGCGCAGGCGTCGGGTCCGGGTCCGGACGCCGCGCTCGCCGCCGCGGCTGCCGTGGGTGGGCCGGGGGCAGCCGGTCCCGAGCAGGCGACCGGGCCGGCCCCCGCTGGCCTTCTGGACCCCGGGCCCGTGGCGGTGGACGGGGCGGGTCCCCGCGAGTTCGGGGGCGAGGGCTTCGTGGGCGGGGGTGGCGCGGCCGGTGCGGTGGCCGCGTCCGAGTCCCTACTGGAATCCGGCCCCGGCGCTGCCTCCGGGACCGGGCCGACCGTCCTTCCCCGCACCGGCTGCGCCGGTTGCGAGGCGCCGGTGTGCCCTGCGCTCGACGTCTCGCTTCCCCTTCCCGGCTGCGGGGCCGGAGGCGCCGCGGCGTTCCTGATCGGAGCCACCGGCACCCCGCTGGGCAAGCTGCTGGCCGCCCTCCTGCTCGTGGTCACGGGATGGCTGCTGCTGAATCGTGATCGCCGGCGCCGGCCGGCCCCGGTCAG
>JBBSHA010000063.1:0-9233 GCA_038253595.1 Candidatus Dormibacterales bacterium | reverse complement strand
GCATGGTCTACGCGGACGGGCGGATCCAGAACCGCGCCTGGGACGGTCCGGACGGCCAGAAGCACTACTCGACGGAGATTGTCGTCGACACCCTGCAGGCGCTGGGACCCAAGCCGGGGGAGCCGAGGTGAAGGCGCGGCGCGCCCAGGCCCCCGCTCGGCCCGGCCTGCGCACGAGGCGCGCCGTCGGAATCTCAGCCGAGCAGGCGGACCGCTTCCGCCGTGTGGTCGCCGTGGAGGTGAAAGAGGAGGACCCCGCCCCGGGCGCGGGCGGCCGCGGCCATGTCGGCGGCGGCCGCGCCGGCCCAGTCCCGGGTGTCCACGTCCCAGAGCATTGGTGTCAGTCCGAATTCGCTCGCGATCCTGGCGATGCGGCCCCGAGGCCCGTCCCAGGCGCCGAACGGCGGCCGGAAGTAGGCACAGCCCACCGTGACGCCGGCCGCGATCTCGGACCTGATGGCGGCGTCCGTCAGCCGGGGGAGGTCGGGGTGGCTGTAGGTGTGGTTGCAGGCCGACTGGCCGCCATCTGTCAGCGCCGGCACCAGCCACGGGTAGCGATCCCGGCACTGCCCGGTGATGAAGAAGAGGGCCCTGCGGTGCGTGGCCTGGAGCGCCTGCAGGACGGCCTCCATCTGGTCGGGGCTGCCGCAGTCGTCGAAGGTCAGGGTGAAGGACGGGCTGTAGCCGGCGCTCACATTCGGGAATGGGGCGTAGATGCGGCGGTTGGCGGTCGGGTTGGTGACCGCGCCCGCCTCGACCACCGGCCGTTGGGCGAAGGGGGTCGGCGGAGGTGGCGGGGGGGGAGGTGGAGGAGGCGGAGGTGGAGGTGGCTCGTAGTTGATCCACGCCTCCGGCGGCAGCGGACCCAGCTCGCCCGGGTCGAAGTGGGCGCTCACCGGATGGGCGCCGGGGCCGCCCAGCATCGCGGCCGCCCCCAGCGCGGCCGCGGCCATCAGGGCCATCCGCGCCCCCCGGGCCGCGCCCCCCCCACCTCGCGGACGGCCGCCTTCGCGGCGAAAGCGGGAAGCCAGGCTCGGGCGCGTCCTCACGTCGGTGTAACAATGTAATCGGAAAAATGGGGGAGGAGGAGATCCGGGGATGGCTGCTCGCGCGGCTGCCGGAGGGTTGGTTTGCCGAAGCCCCGACCGTCGAGGTGGACAACGACGAGATCCTGGTCGTCGGCAGGCTGCCGGCGCCGGCCCCTGCCGCGGAGGCGGGCATGGAGGCGGCGGTCCGGATCCAGCACTTCCGGGACGCCAGCCGCGAGCAGCGGATGCGCATCGCCAAGGAGGCCGAGCGGAGGTTCGGCCGCCGGCTGGGCTGGGGGGCGGCGGCCGGCGAGGAGCGGGAGCTGTTCACCACGCTCTCGCTGCCCGTGATGACGCGCCTCCGGCAGCCCGAGCGGCAGGTGCTCGACACCCTGGTGGAGGCGGGCGTGGCCCGGAGCCGGAGCGAGGCGCTGGCCTGGTGCGTGCGGATGGTGGGCGGTCACCAGTCGGAGTGGATTCGGGAGCTGCGAGAGGCCCTGGTCAAGGTCGGCGAGCTGCGCCGGCAGGGACCGGCAGCCTAGCCGAGGCCTAGCCGGAGGATGGGTCGGCAGGGCCGGGCGGTCCCACCCGCCTCAGCGGGGCGGCAGCGCCAGGGTCATGGGGATCGACCCGAGGTCGCGATAGTTGTTGGCCGCCACGTCCTCGAAGGTCAGCCTGAAGTCACCGGGCCGGCGAATGACTTCGGGGTGGACCAGCAGCTTGACCCAGCCTGAATACTCGCTGCCGGGCGGCAGGGTCTCCGGGAAGGGGGTCGAGGCGGCGTAGTCGCCGCGGACGCGGTCGGGCTCGCCCGCCAGCCGCACCGCGGGCCCCGGCCACCAGTCGGCGCTGTCCCCGGCGTCGTTGCGGACGTCCACGTGGATCCACAGCCAGCGGCTCCCCGGATCGTCGATCAGGCGGTCCACCGTGATCGAGACGCCCTTGAAGGAACCCGCGCCGTAGACGTCCAGGGTGTGCAGCCTGACCGGCGCTCCCACCCGTTCCTCGTGGCGCACGCCCGTGTAGCCGGCGGCATAGCCGGCCAGATTGGCCGCCGTCAGCGCGGCGAACGCGGCCACCAGCCGGATTCGAGCACCCCGGCTGCCGAGGATGGCCCAGGCGCCGATCATCAGCAGGACGACCGAGGGGACCACCACCGGGTAGAGGTAGCGGCCGGGGGTCATGCCGCCGAGGCCGGACACGAAGGGGACCGCCAGGGCCCACGCGGCCTGGCCGGCCACCGCCGCGGCCAGCACCTGGAGTTCGGGCCGGGCCAGGCCGGGCAGCGCATTGCCCCGGAAGACGCGCTGCAGGCCGACCACGGTCACGATGGCGAGGGCGGTCGCCAGCGCGGTCTCCAGGCCGGCGAGCGGCAGCGACCACTGGTGCTCACCGGTCCACCACGTCGAGAAGGCGTAGAGCAGGTCCTGGCCGGCCGAGTAGTGGCCGGCGCTGGTGCCTGCCCCCAGGAGGCGGGCGGCCTCCGCGTTCATCATGGGCGTGTGGACCAGGGCCAGATTGAGAGCGAACCAGGGCGACAGCACCGCCAGCATGGCGGCCGCGCCCAGCACGCCCCGGCGCAGCTGGCGCAGGGTCGCCGCCCGGTCCCCCCGCAGGGCCAGGAGGGGCCAGACCCAGGCGGCGGCGACCGCGCCGGCAAGGCCGGCCGCCGTCAGCTTGGCGAGCAGGGTCAGCCCGACTAGGGCACCCAGCCAGACGGCGGTGCGGCGCGTCCAGGGCTGCCTGGCGGCGACCAGCGCCGCCAGCACGGTGGCGGCCCCGAGCACGGCGCCCAGGGTGTCGTTGGTGATCTGGCTGCCGTTGAGGAGCAGCCCCGGCAGGAGCGCGGTGGTGACCGCCGCGGCGGCGGCCAGGCCGCGGCGCCCGGGCGCCACTCGCCAGGCGGTGAACAGGGCCAGCGGGGCGAGCAGAGCGAGCAGCAGCGAGTTCAGGACCCGCACCGCGTAGACCGCTGCGATGGAGCCGCCCAGGTGCTCGGCCGCCATCCAGACCGGGGTTGCCGCGGCGTAGAAGAGGGGCGGCTGCATCGCCTCATACGAAAACCACCAGATGTGGCGGCGGACCCAGAGCTTGTAGTTGTAGCCGGACAGGCCGGCGGGGACGGCGTGGAAGCGGGCGGCGTCGACGGTGTCCGGGCTGGGCAGCTGTTCGGGCGGGCTCCAGCGCCAGACCCCGGTCTGGTTCATGATCGCGACGGTCGCCGGGCTGAGGGTGGTGAGTCCCTCGATGGGGTAGCGGCCGTGCTCGTACTGGACCAGCACGTCCGCGTGCTGGGCCTCGTCGGTCAGCTGCCAGACCGGCTGCACGAATGCCATCACCAGCGCCGGCACCACGGCCGTCAGGTAGGCCAGTGTGAGGGCCCGGCTCCGGCTGAGGGCGAACCGGCCGAGGCCCAGCCGGGGCAGCTCCCATCGGCGCCCGGGCAGACGGGCGGCCGGGCGCGCGCCGGGGCGGGCAGTGCCGATCATGGGGTCAGCCTACCGTCGCCGGCCGCGACGGTCACCAGCAGGGCGGCGGGGACGCCGACTCCGACCAGGAGCCGGGTGGGCAGCCGCTGCAGCCCCCAGAAGAGGGGAAAGGCAACCATCAGGTAGCGACCGAGGGAGAACAGCGTCCCGGCCAGCAGGGCGGGGCCGACCAGCCCGGCGACGGTCGCCCAGGCCGGCAGGCGCCAGGGCTCGAGGCGCCGGAGCTGGACCAGGGCCACCACCAGCACGGCGACGAAGCCGAGGCCCACGCTGACCTCCCACTGGCCTCCGGCCTGGGGATCGACGAGTGCCAAGAAGGGGTTGCCGGGGTGGAGGTGAGGCCGGCCTGACAGCTGGGCATGGAGCAGAGCGAGCGGGTCGCCGGTGCGCCCCCAGACCACCGCGGCGGCCGCGCCCAGACCCAGGAGAGGGGCGCCGGCGAGCAGCTTGAGGCGGCCCGGGAGCAGCACCAGCAGGGGCAGCACGAGGCCGGCGCCCGTGAGGCGGAGGGCGCCGGCCAGGACTGCCGTTCCCGCCGCCAGCCAGGGCCGGCCTCGCCAGGCCGCCCACAGGGAGCCCGCCGCCAGGGCCAGGAACAGACCCTCGGTGTAGACCGCGGACCAGACAAAACCCAGCGGCCACCAGGCCGCCACCCATGCCGTGCGCCGCGCGGCCTCGGCCCCCAGAACCCGGTCGGTGAGGCCGCCGAGCGCCGCCAGGCCGGCGAAACCGGCCCCCAGCGACAGCCCCAGCGCCGCCACCTCCGAGCCGCCGGCGAGGTGGATCAGGCCCGGCAGCAGGGGCAGGTAGCCGGTGTCCGCCCCCGCCCCAGCGGGATAGCCGGCCCGGGCGATCGTCAGGTAGTGGACGGCGTCCCAGGACAGCCACAACCGCCAGGGGGCGGGATACTGGAGCGGGTCGCCGGGCCTGCCGTAGGGCAGCACGGTATTCGCCAGCCAGGCGCTGCCGAACATCACGACCCGCGAGGTGATGAACGGGAGCCAGACCGGCGCGAGCACCGACCTCAGGTGGCCGGTCCAGCCGTCGGGGGCGGGCGATTCGGCACCGGGTCGGGCGAGAAACCGACCGTTCGCGCGTGAGGTTTCCATTCCCGCCTAGGAGATAAAGTATAAGCGCCGGTATCATGATGCCCGTGACTGAAACTCAACTCCCGGGCACCCGGGTCATCATCATGGGCGCGGGGCCGGCCGGCCTGATCGCTGCCTACGAGCTCGGCAAGCACGACGTGCCAATCACCGTGCTGGAGAAGGACGAGCATTACGTGGGCGGAATCGCCCGCACCGTCGAGCATCACGGCTACCGCTTTGACATCGGCGGCCATCGCTTCTTCTCCAAGAACCAGGAGATCGAGGACCTGTGGACCGAGATTCTGGGCGACCAGATGCAGGTCAACGGCAGGCTCTCGCGGATCTACTACCAGGGCAAGTATTTCGATTACCCGCTGCGGGCTGCCAACGCCCTCCGCGGCCTCGGCCCGGTGGAGACGGTGCGCTGCATGAGCAGCTATCTGTGGGCACGCCTGCACCCGGTGCGCAATCCGCGCAACCTCGAGGACTGGGTCTCCAACCAGTTCGGCAGCCGCCTGTTCAACATCTTCTTCAAGACCTACACCGAGAAGGTGTGGGGCATCCCCACCAAGGACCTGTCGGCCGACTGGGCGGCGCAGCGGATCAAGGGTCTGGACATGCTCTCGGTGATCAAGTCCGCCCTGCTGCCCAAGCGCCGGCCGCGAGACCGGGGCCAGGTCATCAAGACGCTGATCGACGAGTTCCGCTACCCGCGCCTGGGACCGGGCCAGATGTGGGAGCGGGTGCGTGACCAGCTCGCCGAGCGGGGCCAGCCGGTCCGGTTCGGCCAGGAGGTCGACCGGGTCAGCTGGGAGAGCGGCCGGGTGACCGCGGTGCACACCCGGCGGGGGGAGAGCTTCGAGGGCACCGACTACGTTTCCACGCTCCCCATCCGGGAGCTGGTCAACGCGCTCGATCCGGAGCCGCCGGCGGCGGTCAAGAGCGCCGCCAACGCCCTCGGCTACCGCGACTTCCTGACCGTCGCCATGGTGGTGGACAAGCCCGACCTGTTTCCCGACAACTGGATCTACATCCACGACCCCGATGTCAGGGTGGGCCGGATCCAGAACTTCAAGGCCTGGTCCAAGGACATGGTCGCCGATCAGTCCCGTTGCTGCCTCGGGCTCGAGTACTTCTGCTTCGAGGGTGATGGACTCTGGACCTCCACGGACGAGGAGCTGATCGAGCTCGGCAAGCGAGAGCTGGCCCAGCTGGGGATGGTCGACCCGGCCGACGTCGTGGACGGCGCCGTGGTGCGGATGCAGAAGGCCTACCCCGTATACGACGACACCTACCAGCTACACCTGAAGGTGATCCGCGAGTGGCTGACCCGGGAGCTGCCCAATTTGGGTCTGTGCGGGCGCAACGGCCTACACAAGTACAACAACCAGGACCACTCGATGCTCACGGCGCTCCTGGTGGCGCGCAACATCGCGACCGGAGCCGGCTACGACCCCTGGAAGGTCAACGCCGACGCCGAGTACCACGAGGAGGTCCGCTCCGACGACCGCGACGGCAGCGGGCGCCAGGTGCCGCAGCGCATCGCCTCGTAGCCGGAACACCGCCATTCCCGCTCAATTCCTGACCTCCCGGCCGGCGGCAGGTTTTCACCTGCGGCGAGCGTTGAGCCCGGCATCACATGTCGTCCAAGCTCGGGCTGCCCAGCCTCGCCGCCACCCGCCGCCGGATCCGCGTCGCGGCGCTGCTGGGCGCCGCCCTGGCGCTTCTGGCGGTGTCCGCGGTGGGGCCGCCGCAGCCAGCTAAGGCGCACCTGGTGCCGGGTCCGGTCCAGGTCGGCACCAGCTTCTCGCCGCGGCGCGCGGCCCAGCTCGGGCTGGATTGGAAGGCAGCCTACCGCCACGTCCTGGACATGCACTTCCGGGTCATCCGGCTGTCCGCCTACTGGGACGAGATCGATCAGAGCGGCCACGCTGACCTCGACTGGCTGCTGGCCGCCTCGGAGCAGGCCGGGCAGCCGGTCCTCGTCACAGTCGGCATGAAGGGCCTGGGCTGGCCCGAGTTCTACATCCCCGAGGCTCTGAAGCCGCCGCCGGGCGAGCGGGATGGCGGCGACGTCACCGCCGACAACCCGGAGCTGCGGGCGGCCGCTCTCCGCTTCGTCGCCGCCTCGGTCAGGCGCTATCGCGGGAACCGGGCGCTGGTGGCCTGGCAGGTCGAGAACGAACCCCTCAACCGGGCCGGTCCCCAGCGTTGGTGGATCGGCCTCGACTTCCTCGGCCAGGAACTGGCTGCGGTGCGGGCCCTGGACAGCCGGCCGGTGGTTCTCAACGTGTTCAGCCACTTCAACCGCAACCTCGACGCCGCCTCCAGCCGGCACGGTTTCGACCTCCGCCAGCTTCTTGGCTTCGAGGTCGACACCGCCGAGCAGGAGACCCTGGGCGCGCTGGCCCGGGGTGACATCCTCGGCCTCGACGTCTACACCCGGATCGGCTATCGCGCGTTCGGCACCAGCCAGGTCAGCACCGCCAATCCGGACTGGGACGAGCACGCCGGCCACTGGCGGGCGCGGGCGCTGGACCGGGGCCTGGAGGCCTGGGTGACCGAGGCCCAGGCGGAGCCCTGGGAGGCCGAGAAGTCGACCGCGATGACGCCTCGCAGCTTCGGGCCCGCCGACATCCAGACCACCTTCGACGGGTTGCGGGACGCCGGCTACACGACCGTGCTGCTCTGGGGCGTGGAGTACTGGTTGGCCCAGGCCCAGGCCGGCAACCCGGCCTGGCTGGACGCCGGCACTGCCATCCTCGCCGCCGAGCAGGGGGCGCGTCCGCTCCCCCTGGCCGCCTCCAACCCGGGCCGCGCCACAACTTAGACTGGGACCCGTGGCCAGGCCCGCCCACCCCGTGCTGGCGGTCTGCCTGGGGCTGCTGCTGGCGGCCGGCACGGCCCGCGCCCTGGGCGCGACGACATCCCGGCCGGGGCCCGCGCTCGTCCCCGGCAGTGCCTGCCGGCTCGCCAACGGCATCGGCCACGTGATCTACCTGGAGTTCGACAACGTCCACCTCAGCCGGGACCAACCGGGCGTGCCCAGCGATCTCGAGCAGATGCCCCACCTGCTCGCCTACCTCGAGCGCCACGGCACCATCGCCGGCCAGACCCACACCCCGCTCATCTCCCACACCGCGGGCGACATCGTGGCCTCGCTGACCGGCCTCTACCCCGATCGCCAGGGCCAGGCGGTGAGCAATTCCTACCGCTTCTTCAACCCGGACGGCAGCCTCGGCAGCGCCAGCAGCTTCACCTACTGGACCGGCCGCGTCACGGATGCGCGGGCGGCGCGCCCCAGTGACCTCGCCTACAACCTGGCCGGAGCCGGCGGGGCCAATGTGCCCGCGCCCTGGGCCCCGTTCACCCGGGCCGGCTGCAACGTGGGGTCGGCCGGGGGGCCGGCAGGCCTCAGCCTGGAGAATACTGGGGCCGACCTCACCACGGTGTTCGGACCGGGATCGCCGGCGCTCGAGGAGGCGCGCCTCGACCCTGGCCGGGCCGCCGCCGACTTCGAGGGGGTGTCCGTTCACTGCGCCCTGGGCAGCCCGTTGTGCGCGACCGGTAACGGCGGCCGGCCGGACCGGCTGGCCTCCGAGCCGGGCGGCTACGAGGGCTACGCGGCCCTGTTCGGCCACCGCCATGTGGCCCCCCGGATCGCGGCCGAGGGCATGCTCCACGACCTGGGCGGGAGGCCGCTGCCCGGCTTTCCGGGCTTCGACGCGATGACGCCGGATGTCAGCCTGGCGTACGTGGCGGCGATGCAGGAGCACGGCATTCCGGTCACGTACGCCTACCTGTCGGACGCCCACGATCCCCGCGGCCCGCTGGCCGGCGACCGCGCCTTCGGGCCGGGCGAGCCCGGCTACGTGCGCCAGTTGAAGGCCTTCGACGACGGCTTCGCCCGCTTCTTCGACCGTCTCGCCCGGGCCGGGCTGGACCAGTCCAACACCCTCCTGGTGGTCGCCGCGGACGAGAACGATCACTTCGTCGGGGAGCGGCCCTCGCCCGCCGGCTGCGACGGCGTGCGCACGCCCTGCTCCTACCGGCGCACCGGGGAGATCGCGGTCAACCTGACCGGCCTGCTCGCTCGGGAGGGGGTGGCCCAGGCCTTCGCGGCTCACGACGACTCGGCGCCCGCGATCTGGGTGAACGGCGATCCCGGCCCCGGCTCGCCGGCGTTGCGGAACCTGGAGCGCGCCGCCGGCCGGCTGGTCGCCGACAACCCCTACACCGGGGTGGCCGAGCCGATCACGCACTACATCGCGGACCGGCCAGCGCTGCGGATGCTGCACATGGTCACGTCCGACCCCGCCCGAACGCCGAGCTTCGTCGTCTTCGCCCACCCCGACTACTACCTGTTCGCGGGTTCACCCGGCTGCGGCGGGGCCGGCTGCAGCGCGGTCGACAGCCGCCACGCCTACAACCACGGGGATGTCGACCCCGACATCACCACCACCTGGTTCGCCGTCGCCGGGCCGGGCACCGCCCGGCGCGGGATCGACCGCGCGACCTGGGTCGAGGAGACGGACATCCGGCCCACCCTGATGGCTCTGACCGGGCTCCAGGATGCCTACGATCACGACGGCAAAGTCGTCCCCGGTCTGCTCCAGGAGGCGGCGCTGC